>JAHFHD010000087.1 GCA_023247075.1 Candidatus Omnitrophota bacterium
TCATTGCCTGGACAGCGTATTCGGTTACCCTCGGCACTGATTCCTCTCGGCTCTTACGAACAAATTCATCGCCAACTTCTCCCTGCAAACGTTTTGCCAAATCAATTAAATATTCACCTTGATAACCGTCTTCTGGAAGTGGGGTTGGGATGCCTGCAAGCTCAAGGTACCGCGCAAACAAACTCTCACCAAGGAGCCGGATTTGTCTGCCTCGGTCATTTAAATAGAACTCTTTGTGTGGCTGGTACCCCACTGCTTTCAAAATGCGCGCAAGTGTGTCACCAAGAGCAGCCTGGCGCCCATGCGCAATCGTAAGCGGCCCCGTTGGATTTGCGCTCACAAACTCAAGCATCACTTTTTTTCCAGAACCAGCATTCGATTGTCCAAAATTTTTAGCCTTTTTATAAATCTCAAAGATTTGCGTCATGACTGTATTTTTAGTAAGTTGAAAATTGATGAAGCCAGGTTTTTCAATGCTGATTTTTTCAATCCAACCATCATTTGTCTCACGCTTAACAATACGTTCTAAAACTAGCCCGCAAGTGAGTGCAATTTGGTATGGATTTTTTTTGGCAAGCTTAGCAATTGAAAAAGCGAGGTTCGTGGCGAGGTCGCCGTGAGCGCGCACCTTCGGAAGCTCAATAACATATTCGAGTACCTCACGCGAAACTTCCACTTGCAGCTCAATTAAGATTTCGGGTAAAGACTGATTGAGTAATTCTCTGAGGCGTTGTTTGATTTCCATGGATTTTATTAGTGCTTCTTTAATTGAAGCACTTTAAGTGGCATGTCATTCTGAGTGCAGCCCCGAAAACAAATTTGCGGGGCGAAGTCGAAAAATCTAGCAAACGCTAAACCCTTCCCCCTTTGGGATCAGGATGACATGGTCTGCTAATGTTAGAATTTCTTTTTGGGTTTTCTTACTTTCTTGGGCACGCCCCACAATCGCTCCAAGCCATAAAACTTTCTTGTCTCATTGAGAAACACATGAACCACGACTGCGCCGTAATCAAGCGCAACCCATGAAGAAACTGACCGGTCAACGTGATGAAGCGGACGGATTCCTTTTAGCCTCAAATAGTCTTCAACCCCTTCCGCGAGTGTCTTTAAATGACGGTCTGAAGTCCCGCTCACAACAACAAAATAATCTGCTATGGTACTTAATTTCCGGAGATCAAGAGTCCGTGGGTTAACTCCTTTTTTTTCTTTGATTGCAAAAACAATTAAGTCCGCAATTTTTTTTGAACTGATGTTTTTTTGAGCTTGATGAGTTTTCTTTTTCATGATTGCACACACTTCATGCGGAAGATTTTGGGGGGTGAATTAGAATTTGGACGATGACAGAACTAAAGTAAACGGGATTTTGGTTCAAGTTAAAATGGAAACTTCAGTTGCTTCTCATCCGCTGGTGAAATGACTGCTCGCGTCGCGCCACTGTCACTTTTCATTTCTCGAACTTTCACAATCTGCTCAGCAGTTTGATCAATGGGCTTGGTCAGCTTGCGGATTTGTTTTGCGTCTTGAGCACAACCTGTTGCCAAAATAAAAATAAGCAGGATACCCGTTACCGGTCGAATGAAGCCTCTCAATACTGAAATTATTTTCATGGGCAAATTGTACCACTCTCTGAAACGCGCGTCCAGAATCGATTGAGGAAACACGTACGGATGGGCTTTTAAACATCAAAGCAGTTCGTGATGGGCATTCTCCTGCCAAACCAGGCTTTGTCTGTAATACGAAGCGCTGGTGGGAGCTGACGCCGCTTGTACTCGTTGTGGTCAACAGTGGACACCACCCGGTCAATGACTCTCCGGGCAATGTTGAGGCCACCAAGTTTCTCAGCAATTTGATCAGCACCTTGATTTTCTTCGATGTACTGAAAAAGAATTGCATCTAAAATTTCATACGGCGGAAGTGAATCCTGGTCCTTTTGATTGGGTCGCAATTCCGCCGAAGGCGCTTTCTTAATGGTTGAGACTGGAATCACTTGTGAAATGGAGTTTCGGTATTTGGCAAGTTCATACACTTGAGTTTTGTACACATCACCAATCACCGAGAGTCCTCCGCACATGTCACCATAAAGCGTGCAATACCCCATCGCAAGCTCAGACTTATTTCCAGTCGTGAGCACGAGCGCTCCTTCCTCATTTGATAAATACATAAGTGTTAAGCCCCTGAGACGCGCTTGAAGATTTTCCATTGGCAGCGTCACACGGTTTGATTTTTTTTGAGATGGTGCTAAATTACTTTGTAAAAATAAATCATAGGAAGGAGAAATTGGTTTTACTCGAAATTCAATTTTAAGTCTCTTTGCAAGATCTTGAGCATCACGCAAACTCGCTTCCGATGAATAAGGACCCGGCATTCCAACGCCAATGACTGACTTTGAGCCTAGAGCATCGCGAGCAATAGCTGCAACAAGTGCCGAATCAATTCCCCCGCTTAACCCAATCGCTACTTTCTGAAAGCCATTCTTTCGAATGTAATCAGCAACACCGAGTACGAGCGCGTCATAAATCTCTTGAATCTCTTTTTTGGGTGAGATTGGTTTTCCTAAATCCACGCACGTTTGAACATCCTCCCCACCAAGGTCACACACATAAAGCTCCTCTTTAAATGCAGGAGCTTCATAACAAATTTCACCTGCCGGCGAAACCACCATGCTGCGGCCATCAAAAATCAGGTCATCTTGACCGCCCACTTGATTGGCATAAATAATCCAAACGCTGTGCTCCTTGGCTTTTCTCTGTACCAATTCTCTTCTTCGCAGCACAGCGCGGCACGAATAAGGCGATGCGGAAAGATTAAGAATTACGCGCGCACCTTGCCTCGCTAAGAGAGCGATTGGTTTCGCGGCATAATCATCATCCCACAAATCTTCACAAATGGTTCCACCCATCAACATGTCCCGAACCTCAAACACGGATTGACTCGTGCCAGGCTCAAAAAAAACTTGCTCCAGAAATACATCGTAGGTTGGTAGCAATGTCTTCGCTTGTTTGTAAATTACCTTTCCGTTTTGAATTACGGCGAGTGAATTGTAATTTCTTCCCTTTGCCGCATTCGCTTCATCAATAAAACCAAGCACAATGGTCATTGTCTTGCCTTGAGTTTCTTCTTTAATCTGCGCAAGCATTTCAAGATTTTGATCGACAAAGCTCTTCCGGTTCGCAAGATCCCAGATTGGGTACCCAGTGATTGAAAGTTCGGGAAATAATAGAAGGTGGCACTTCAAATGATTTGCTTTGCGAATCCATTCAATGATTTTGGCCGTATTTCCGCCAAGATTACCAACGGTTGGATTCAGTTGCCCAATTGCTACTTTGAGATTCACAACAAATCTCCTTTTAATGCTGGACCTGAGGGGAGTTGAACCCCTGACCTCCAGAGTGCGATTCTGGCGCTCTCCCGACTGAGCTACAGGCCCGAACGAATGAGGTAAGATTTAAAAAGCTGAATTACTTTTTTTCGCTCAACTTCATGCAAAATTTCATGGTAAAAACCATCAAATACGTGAAACTCTTTGTCACTTGTCCGAACTTGCTGAACCAATTCTTGTGTTCGCTTGAGCGACACAACACGGTCTTGTCCGGCAGACATGACAAATAAGGGCTTCGTTATTTCATTTGCCCGTACTCTGATTGACCGGCACGCTTGAAACATTTCATGTGCGAGCCGAATCGTAATTCGCCTACGGATTAGCGCATCACGACTGTAAACTTCTAGCTCACTTTTGTCATGAGTCAGACCAATTGGTGGAACTGGATTATCCCACACCATGCCCGGCACAATCAAATTTAAAATTCTGCTTAATTCTCGCAATAAAGGTTCGCCAAATGGAATACCCAGAAAAGGTGATGAGAGCATAAGTCGCTGCCAAGCAAGAGGCTCTGCAAGCATTGCATCAAGCGCAATCAACCCGCCCATGCTGTGCCCAAACAAAATAAATTGATTGATTGAATAAGTGGATTGAATCAACCGACGAAGACCAAGTAAATCATTTTTAAAATCGCAAAATTGATTTACAAAAACTTCCTTTCCCTCTGACCGGCCATGCCCCCTTAAATCAAATGTACAAATGTTTAGTTTTAAGTCAAGGAGTGCATTGACCAATTCTTGGTAGCGGCCGGAATGCTCCCCAAATCCATGAACAATGATTAAGCAAGTTTGAGATGATTCGTTTCGCCAGAAGTTGTAAAAAAGACGGGTAGCGTTAAGTGACGTAAAATAATTCGGCTCGTGCTTCATCGCGGCTTTCAGATGCTCGTTCATACATTCGCTCAATTGCTTCTTTGAAGTGTTCAGACACCACTTTTCGTTTAATCTTAAGGGTTAAAGTCATTTCGTCTCGTTCAGGTGAAAATTCCCGTGCAAGAAGAGTAAAGTACCGTATTTGTTCATATGCAGCATAATTCTTTGTCTGTTCGTCCAGAGCCTTTCGAACGAGCGCGTGCACTTCAGGTCGCGCAACCAATTCGTTGGGAGTTATTTTTTCATCCAAAGCTAAAATCTTACTTACATAATTAAACTGTGGAACAATTAAGGCAGTGATGAAATTTCTTTTGTCCCCAATCAAAACAATTTGAGAGATGGCTGGGTCGACCAAAACATCCTGTTCAATATTTTGTGGAGAAATTTTTTTTCCAGCTGAGTTTACGATGATGTCCTTCTTCCTGCCGGTGATGTGTAAAAATCCATCTGAATCTACTTCTCCCAAATCTCCAGTACAAAACCACCCGTCACAAAAGGCGGCGCGCGTTGCTTCCGCATTTTGGTAATAACCACTCATCACCGAATTTCCACGCACCAACACTTCTCCATCGTCTGAAATTTTAACCTCAACACTTGGCAGCGGAATACCAACGGAACCAAATTTAAAACGGTCAGGCCGATTCACTGCGATGACCGGCGATGTCTCAGTCAGTCCATAACCTTCAAGCACCAAAATTCCAAGCGAATAAAAGAACACGCCCAATTCCTGCTGAAGCGGCGCTCCCCCAGAAACAAAGAAACGTAGTCGTCCGCCAAGATTTTTTATGATTTTGTTAAAAACAAGCGCTTGAGCAAAATGCCGCTTCACGCTGAGACCAAGACATGGCTTTTTTCCTTGGAGCTGGCAGGTTGCATATTTCTTTCCAATTTCAACTGCCCAATTAAAGATCAACCGTTTAAGCGGAGGTAATTCCTGTGCTTGCATCATAATTTGGGCCTGAATTTTTTCAAAAAATCGGGGGACAGCGCAAGCGACGGTTGGGCTTACTTCCTTTAAGTTTTCTCCAACGGTATTCATATTTTCTGCATAGGCAATAGTTGCCCCGCATAAAATACTCAAATAATACCCGCCCATTCTCTCAAAAATATGGCTGAGCGGAAGAAAAGACAAACCAAGGTCACGCTCATCAATTGGTAAAATATTTCTGGTGTCATAACAATTCGTAAGCAAATTTCGATGCGTCAAAGGTACGCCTTTTGATGGTCCCGTCGTTCCTGAAGTGTAAATAATAGTAGCAAGATGGTCTGGCTCAATTTTATTTGCATGCTCCTTTAAAAAAATTTGACGTTCAGATTTTTCATTGCTATTTGCTAATTTTAAAAATGAATCAAATTGCATTACATTTTCTTCACCTGACACGCTTAAATCAAAAAGAATTATTTTTTTTAATGACTTTAAATTTTTTAGAATAGGTTTGAGGGTTTGGTAATGTGTGTCAGTAGAAAGGAAAAGCAGTTTTGCTCCTGAATGACTTAAAATATGTTCTGCTTCTTGTGCTGACGAAGTCGCGTGAATTGGCACCAAAATACCACCGAGCGTTAAAACCCCAAGGTCAGCGAATGTCCATTCCGGCCGATTCTCTGAAAGTATTCCAACGCGGTCTCCACGTTCAACGCCCATCACTTTGAGCGCTGATGCGGTTTCATAGACTCGGCCGCGAAAGGAATTCCAACGCAAATCGCGGTACTCACCATTGCTTTTAAATTTGAGCGCAATTTTCCCGCTTAGGTGGTCAGCTTGTCTGAGGAATAATTCGACGAGGTTTCGGT
Organism: Candidatus Omnitrophota bacterium; assembly: GCA_023247075.1. Lineage (GTDB taxonomy): Bacteria > Omnitrophota > Omnitrophia > Omnitrophales > Danuiimicrobiaceae > JAHFHD01. The sequence goes on from JAHFHD010000087.1 coordinate 6,043, forward strand.
CGTTCACGCAACTACTGGTACCTTGTCAGGTTTATTTTTATGGGTTTAAGGTACTGTGGGCGTCTTGATAAATCAAATACAAACTTAAGGTTGACGCTCCACTAGAATGATTTTACCTTAATCGGATTGTGAGTGACAGTTTGAGTCACTTGACGCTGCTTGATTAATTGAAGCTGGTCGTGGCTCCTACGCGATTCTTCAGCAATGAGCCGGATTTTTTCATTGCGAAGCAAATCCTCTACTTTGATTGTTGGAGTTAGTGGCGGAGTTAGAACCTGGTCGCGCGACAAATTGTGCATGATTTGCTCGTGAATTTTAGTACGTTCCATAATCTGTTGGATTTTCGCTCGGTCATCCTGCATTTTTGTTTTGAGCATGCTTGAAACCTTAATGACATCTTGAATTTCCTTCTCAATTTTTTTTACTTGTTCTGCGCTTGCCAACTCCCCTGACGCGCTTGCCTCTTTTCCATTTTCTTTCTGAGTGAGAGTTTCAATATTTGTTGGCTGGTCAGGTGTTTCGGAATAAAGAAGAGGCAGTTCTGCTGCTCTAAAATTTAAAAAGAATATTAATAGACCAAGGAATAAACGCATCGGCTAGGACAAAATACGTTTCATCGATGTTTGTATGCTGGGCGGCGTTTTTCAACAAACGCCTGAACCCCTTCTTTCATATCTTCACTTTGACATACTTCGCCAAATAAATTCGCTTCCAAAAGAAGCCCATCCGCTAAACTAAGTCCCATTCCTTCCCGAACTGCTTTTTGAATCAGTCGAACTGAAACTGATGGATTGTCAGCTATTTTTTTAGCAAGCCCAACCGCTTCTTTGAGCAACCGATTTTCTGGAACTACTTGATTCACAATTCCAAATTGAAAAGCATCTTTTGCACTAATCTGGTCACCTGTTAGCAAAAGCTCTCTAGCCTTTGCTTGCCCACAAAGCCGTATGAGGCGCTGACTCCCTCCAAATCCTGGAATAATTCCGAGCAACACTTCTGGTTGACCCAGTTTTGCACGCTCAGATGCAATCCGCATATGACAGGCGAGCGCCAATTCCATGCCTCCGCCCAAGCAAACTGCATTGATGGCACAAATAACTGGTTTGTCTTGATTTTCAATTTTATTGAATACAGCTTGCCCCTTTTTGGCGAGTTCAATCGCTTCGCCTTTTCCTTTGATTGAAGCAATTTCTTTCACATCAGCACCGGCAATAAAAGTGTACGGACCTTCTCCGGTAATTACGAGTGCGCGCACATTTACATCTTGTGAAAATCGATTGATTTCTTGGTCAAGTTCAGCCATCACTTGTGACGTCAGCACATTCACCTTTTTTCCTTCAGGACGGCTGATGGTCAAAATTTCAACTGCATCTTCAATTTTTGTCTTTACCAATTCACTCATTTTTCCTCCAACTATGTTGAGTATTCAAAAAATCCGCGGCCCCGCGCCTTGCCCAAAAAACCAGCGCCAACCATTCGACGCAACAGAGGTGCAGGCCAAAAACGAGCACCATGCTGCTCATAACATTGCATCAGTTTTGTTAAAATTTGATCGAGCCCTACTTGGTCAGCAAAATGAAGAATTCCTTCTTTGTCTTGGGGAAATCCAATTCCGGCAACCATTGCCAAATCAATGTCACTTGCAGATGACACATGTTCTTCAAGACATAGCACTGCTTCATTGACCATCAAATAAAGAATGCGCTCAAAGTCAAATGTGCTACTGCCTCTTTCTCTTTGAACACGTTTCAGCAAATGCATAAATTCGTCACTTCCCCTTTTGTCATATTCGTAAAAACCCGCGCCACTTTTCACTCCATACCGCCCTGCTCCATAAAGTTCAGACCAAATTTGAGCAGGCGCCATCCGGTTTCCGTATGAGGCCATGAGCACCTTGACCACATCCGCGCAAACATCAAGACCCAATTGGTCGACCAATTGAAATGGACCCATTGGAAAACCAAACGCGACTGCCGCTTGATCAATTTGTTTTGCCGTAGCAGTTCCTTCCTCTAGGCAATAAGCTGCTTCATTTAAATAGGGCATCAGCAGACGGTTGACTAAAAATCCAGCGCATTCATTGACGCGAACTGGCATTTTATGCAGCGCTTCTGAAAATGACACAACGTCATCCACCGTTTCATCGCTTGTGGCGAGGCCAGGAATAACTTCCACAAGCTTCATCACATGAGCTGGAAAGAAAAAATGCATGCCAACTACTTTCTCTGCTCGGCGTGTCACACTTCCAAGTTCTGAAATAGACAATGCGGATGTATTGGTTGCGAGAATTGCGTCTTCAGAAACATGAGCTTCAACTTCTTGAAATACCTTTTTTTTAAGCTCCATACGCTCAGGGACTGCTTCAATCACAATGTCCACATCGCTAAAAGCGTCAAACCCAGTGGCTCCCTGAACCAGTTTTATTTTCTCTTCCACTTCACTTGCCGTCATTTTTCCCTTCTGAAGTCGGCGTTCATAAATCTTACGTACTTTTTCAAGACCTTGATTGACCACCTCTTGATTCACATCTTTGAGGAGGACGGGGATGCCAGCAAAACTAATCACTTGCGCAATTTCTGCGCCCATTGTTCCAGCGCCAATGACAGCGGCTTTGTAAATATTCATGCGGATTTATGAGTGGGAATACAACTTTCTTTTTTTGCTATTTTAAATTTCATAAATTCTTGATTTGAGTCTAGCATAGCCCCTATGCCCTGTCAAACAAGTGGAAACTGTGAAAATCAAAACCAAAAAAGCTGCGTCATTCTTCTACTAATTTCTTGATTTCAGCAAGGTGCTCGCGCGTTGCATCGTCTCCACAGCGGACAAATTTATCGACGGAATAAAATTCTGCCCAATGTGAATTTGAAAGCACTGGATGAATCGTCACATCGGCGCCTTGAGCGCTTGACTGGGCAATTCCGTATTCCAGAAATTGAATGGTGTTCATGAGCACATTGAATACATTGTCTCTAAAATGATTTTTGATTTTTCTCCCGATTGAATCCATCAACTTTTCAAAAAAAGAACCTTTTTTCTGCGCAGCGGACAAACCTTG
>JAHFHD010000088.1 GCA_023247075.1 Candidatus Omnitrophota bacterium
CTTCAAAGATTGTGTTTTTTGACATGGGTCGTGACAATGCCTGCTTTGTGTCGTTTGCAAATCGCGCTCATTTTTTAGTCAACACCGGCAGAAATTTTCCAAATGACCAAGCCTATTGGATCATTCGCCCTTTTTTGATGGGTTCTGGACTCAAGTCTTTGGATGGCTTGCTCGTGACAAGTTTGAAATCAGCTGCAGCAGGAGGCTTGACGACGATTTTAGACCACGTCAAAGTTGGGCGTATTTGGGTTCCTAAAGAAAGTTTAGGGAGCAAGGAATGGCATCGATATTTCACACCTTTGCCAATCAAAAAAAGTACAATTGAGTCAGTTTCTGAGGGAGACCGGTTGCAATTTGGTGCGGCAAATGAAATTGAAGTTGAAATTATGGCGGTTGAAAAGGGAGTCATTACAGCTCTTTTGATTCAGGACCGATTTACCAAACTGCTTTATTTGACTTCCTCGAAACCAAAAGTATTCCAGATGCTCAGTGACCGCATGACTTTTCCTGTAAATATTCTTTATTTGCCTCATCATGACATGTCAGTTTCTGATGAAGAGCGGCAATTTTTAAGGATGGCTCAACCCAAATACATCGTTTCAAATCAACGGGCTGAGGAAGCTTTATTTTCAGATGAAATCAAGTTAATCACCAATTCAGAGCTTCTTTTAATTCATGAACTTGGAGCTATTGGTTTTGAGTTTTGGAACGGGAAGTGGAAGATAAAGTCCTATGCTTCAAGAAAAGAGAAAATGAAGCTTATTTAGCTAATAGTCTGAAATTTTTAAGTTTTTGGGTGTATACCACTTGATGTAGTTATTTTTTATGTCATCCTGAGCCCTTCGCTGTGTCATCCTGAACGAAGTGAAGGATCTAGCGCTCAGGGTAAACTCCGCGAAGGATCTAAGTTCACTAGATTCTTCGGCTCCGCCTCATCCGCCAGAGGACGGATTCGTCCTTTTGGCGAAGAATGACATGCTCGATGAGGTGGGTGCGCCCTAAGTTTCCAAGGGGATTGACAGTAAACAGCAAAGAGTGGTATATTTCCGAAAGTTTTAAGATGTTCTCTAAGTCTCTTAGAAAGAAGAGGTTACAAAAACCTTCCACAATGAAAAAATTCCTTAAACTCAGCGCAATTTTGTGTGCTTTTAGTTTTTTGCTTCATCCTGTTTCTGTCCAGGCCTATTGGATTTGGTCCCAAGAAAACGGTAAGTTTGTCCAGCCTGAAGGATTGCACAAGCGGACGGCGGAAGAACAGTACGATTATGCGCTTAAACTCCATGAACAGGGCGAAGACCCTTCAAAGGTCATTAAAGCACTTGAAGGATTGGTTCAAGCATACCCTGAGTCTGCTGTCGCAGCACATTCCCAATACATGATTGGCGTAATTCATGAAGAGCGCGAAGAATATGCAAAAGCATCCACCGCCTTTCAAAAATTAATCGGTAAATTTCCGCGAAGCAGTGAATTAGATCAAGCGATGGAACGTCTCTTTAAAATTGGAAATTTATTTCTTACCGGGCAGAAGCAAAAAGTATTAGGCATTCCTTTGGTTCCTGTTTACCCGAAAGCAGTGGAAGCTTTTAAGTTCATTGTTGACACAGCTCCGTACAGTTCATTTGGTGACCAAGCCCAGCTTCGTTTGGGACTTGCCTACCGGAAAATGGGAAAACTAGATGAAGCAGTTCAAGCGTTCAAGCGCTTAATTGAAAATTACCCAGAAAGCGTTTTGGTGGACGAAGCTCATTACCAGCTTGCTGAAACATCGTATGATTTCGCTCAAGTAGCGAATCGAGATCAAGTGGTACGTCAAGAAGCGGCTGAAAATTTAAATCAATTTATCAAGAGTTACCAATCAAATTCCCTAGTGGAACGGGCAAAAACATTGAAGCAAAAACTCGATGAAGAAGATGCTGAGAAAAATTACCGGATTGGCCTTTACTATGAAACGCAGGGTTTTCCAGAAAGTGCCATGATTTATTATGAAGATGTTGCGGTCAGGTATGCAGATACCACTTTTGGCAAAAAAGCAAAAGAACATTTGTTAAAAGTAACTAACCCCGTGCAGGTTTCAAAAGAAAAAAAAGAAGTTCAAGAAAAACGTCTTGTAGAAGTTCAGTCCATGCTTGAGACAGTTAAAATGGAATCAGCCAAAACATCGATTGATCAAAAGCAGCAAGAATTTCGCTCAAAACTCGAAACCGAAAAAGACGCCATTTTAAGAATGCAAGGAACGGCAAACGGAGAGGCTGTTCAGGAGCATAAAGACCAAGTTCGGGCTTTGAAACGGCGTGAAAAAAAGTTGAGAGAAAAGATTAAGGCTTTTAAGAAACGTCAGAAAAATTACCGAAGTAATTCAGCCGCTGGCTTAGAGACTGTATTTTCGCGGTGGGAAAAATCACTTAATCAAGAAACGCAGGAACTTGCCAAATTGCGGTCCAGCCTGTTTGCTCCAGGTGTTCAAATAAAATCTCAAAAGAAAAAAATTGAGCATGTAAAAACGAAACATGAAAAGGTTGGACGGGTCAAGAAGGAGAAAGTTAAAAAGCAGTCAAAATCAAAAAAACCATCCGTTTCAAAAAATCAACTGCTAGAAGCAAAATTTAATCAAGGTGCGTGGGAAGCGCTTGATTCGAAAAAGAAAGAAGCGAGTGCGGTTCACCATAAAGTGCAGAATGAATTGGAGCAAGTTCAAGCAGAGTTGAGTCAATTAAGAATGGAAGAGTTGTCCGTTGTTCAAACCCTGCCTCAGTTTGAGGCGCTGATGCCTGAAGAGTTAAAAACTCAGCGTGATGTTTTGACTCAGGAAAAGACGAAGCTGGATGGTTTTGTTCAAGACTTCAACTCCCGAAAAGACCAATTTAAAGTTCAATTTGGGGAGTCAATCGATGGCGCCAGAGCCCCATCGATGGAATCAGTTTCTCTTGACCTTGAGTTGGAGCTTAAACGGTTGAGTGCTGAACAGGAATCCACAGTCTCTTTGCTTGAGAAACAAACTGAGAAAGTAGAATCGATTAAGAAAGGACTCGGATTGTTAGCTCCTTTGCCAAACAAAGCGGCTGATGAAACTCAGGTACAAATTCCTGCACCTGAAGAATCAAATGATCCTCAAATACGCCTGATTCAAAAGAGAATGAAATTTCTTGAGCGCGAGATTAGAAGGCGGCTCGACCAAGTTGAAGATTGGCAGAAGCAAAGAGAAGAACATTTGGGAAAACTAGGTGAGTTGCTGCATGTGAGTCAGCCGACCTCATCCAAAGGAAAAATAAGACGCATTATCGCGTCACCTTTTGCGGGATTTGTTAAGTTCGGCCGCTCTTTTTTGTTTGGTCTTAAAGAGCATGACGAGAAGATTATGGTAGAAGCGCGTCAAGCGCTTGAGAAACCTTTGACTTCTTATTCAAGCGATGCGCTGACTCAAATTCGTGAACTTCACGGCGAAATTGAGCTTCAAAGTGTGCTCGCAAATGGAAGAGTGAAAGAAACTAAGGAGTTAGAGCAGGAACTCAAGCATCTTCAGGAAAAGGGAAAAACGGTTCCTGGCTTTTTTTATCAGTCGATGCTTGTGCCGCGTTACCCAAGTTCTATTCATCAAACAGGAGAGAACGCTGCACTGGATTCCAATGAGCAGAAACGTTTTGCAGATCAACTTGGCCAAGAGAATGCTGAGCTCGAGAATTTGAAATTAGTTTTGTCTCAGACTGAAAGTAAAATAAAGGGAGTCCAAGCTGCATTAGCATTAAAAGCAGCGCAGAACTTAAAAACTGAAAAAGCCACTCAGCAACCATCCATGGCCGTGTCTCTTCCGGGAAGCACTGAGACGCTTCCCACTGAGGCGAAAGCAACACAAGAAAATACGACCGCTGTTTTGGATCGTGACCAATTGTCTCATGAGCTTGCCCAGATGGGTGTTGAGGTGGAAAAGCGGGAAAAAATTTATCACGAACAATATGAAAAATATCAAAACGATCTTGGTGTCTGGTATCAAGCTAATGCCCGCACCCAATTGATTCAGGAATTTCCGCAAAGCGTAAAGCTAACTTTGGAACAAATTGCTCTGGTCGAGCCTAAGTTTGATGCAGCAAAAAATCAGTTTGCTCATGCGGTTCAAACAGAAGAGCAGGCACTTGACGCAGAACAAACTTTTCTCGACACAGAATTTGGGCGGCTTGAACAAATGCTTGCACGTTTTAAAATTTCAGGTTTAAGCGCAGAAGAAGAAAATGCCATTACGAGTGAGATGAATCAAGTCCGCGATTTTAAAAGCGCTGTTCTCAAAGACGTAGCAGTGCTACAAAGTTTGTCAAATCCAACCCCATAAAGAGATTTCATTTTTAATGAAGAGTAAAATACAGGGGAAAGTGAAAACTGGTCTGGTCATCTGCCAAGCAGTGCTTTTGCTTGCCTCCGTTTCTCTTTTACATGGCTGTGCATACACGCATGAGACACGACTCCCCGGCAACATCAAAACTATTTATGTCCCGACGTTTAAAGACGAAATTCCTCCGGAAAAGCGCTACACTTATCAACCAGGCCTTGAGATTGAAGTTATGAATGCAATCATTGACCGATTGATTTTTGACGGCAATGTAAAGGTGGTTGAAGAATCTCAAGCAGATGCAGTTCTCAAGGGTTCCATCGTTTCGTATGAACAGGAAGGGCTTCGTTTTGACAATTTTGAAAGTGTTCAAGAATACCGATTGTTTCTTGTTATTAGCTTTGAATTGGTGGACCGAAAGACTGGAAAAGTCCTCCTAAAAGAACCAAATTTTTCAGGCCGCACAGAATTTTTCACTTCAAGAACCCCTTCCAATGTTCGAAGAAGCGCGGCAAATAATGCTGTGACTGATCTGGCAAGAAGTTTGGTCGATCGAATTGTGGAAGAGTGGTGAGCGGAAAACCTTCTTTGGCGTCTCAAGCTGTTTTTGTCCTTGTGACTGGGGATGAATTTTTGCGGAAGAGGGACATTAATTTACTGATTGAGCAAAAACTTTCTCCTGCCTCACGCCCCACCAATCTCCGGCGCATTTACCCGGACGAATTGAATTGGATTTCTCTTTTAGAAGAAGCGCGTACACCTAGTCTTTTGGGAGATTTGCAGGTTTTTTGGATTTCAGGACTCGACCAGGTCAAGGCAAAAAAAGACGATTGGTCTTTTTTTGAGCAATACTGCGAGAATCCCGCTGACCGCAGTTTCTTTATTTTTGAAGCTGAAAACCTCCCCAAAACACATCCCTTATTAAAATGGATTCCTAAATTAGGGCAGCACAGGAATTTTTCAGAGCAGGGCTCTGAAGCAAGCACGCGCTTTGTTCGTGAAAAATTTAAGGCGGCGGGCAAGCGCATCACGCCAGAAGCTTGGCAGCTGCTCCTTGAGAAATTGGGAGGAGCCCCTTTGCTTTTAGACCAGTGCGCGGACCAATTAATTCTTCATCATGATTCAGAGGTGATTGATGAATCATCTGTTGAGGCTTTGGCAAGTGAGTGGTTTAAGTATGACCCGTTTGAACTGACTCAAGCACTTCTTGAGCGAAAAACCACCCGCGCACTTGAAGTGCTTCATTACTTTTATGACTTAGACGGTGATGTGATGGGTCTGATTGGTTTGGTTCATTGGCAACTGAGAAGACTTTGGCTCGCAAAACGCGCTTTGGTCTCTAAGAGCGACCGTTCTGAACTTGCAAAAAAACTCAAAATCCAACCCTTTCGCTTACAATCATTTCTGGCTGAGGCCAGCAAATTTAGTTTGTTTGATTTGGAAGCCTTAATTGACCGACTTTGGGAGCTTGATTGGAAAGTAAAAACTGGGGCGGTTGAGGGACGACTTGCGCTTGAAACTTTCTTTGCAAGTGCTTCTTGACTTTGCGCTGCGCTTTTAAGCAGATGGTTTTTTGGTGGAAGACAATAGACGTGCGATGCGCGCTTTTTTTCGGTTTGCGCGGCCATGGGGAAGAATCCCGTGAACGACAGCTTTGTCAAACTTGGAAACTAGGACGCGCGCATATTCCTTTGCAGCATTTGCATCTTGGCCTGCGAGTGTCGTCAACTGTTTAAACCGGGAATGTAGTTCTGACAATACCGATTGATTCCGCGAACGCTTTTTAGCGTCGCTTCGTAATCTTTTAATTGCCGATTTCTTATTTGGCATCGAGATTCTTTCCTTTAAATAATATCACATTTAATTTAATGAACGCGTAGGTTAACATAGCTTCTGACCCGTGTCAATTTCCGAAAAAGTTCATCTCTCACTTCAAAGTTCAATCACCTCACTTCCATTAAGGCCGGGGGTCTATTTATTTCACGGTGAAAAAGAGGAAGTGCTTTACATTGGTAAAGCCAGGGAACTTAAAGCTCGAGTGGCATCTTACTTTCAGAATAAAGGCCACTCTCCAAAAATCACCGTTTTAGTTGACCGCATCAAACGGATTGAAACAATTGAAACTCAAACCGAAGTGGATGCCCTCCTTTTGGAAGCGGAGCTCATCCGAAAATACACCCCGCGTTACAATTCTCAGCTTAAGGATGACAAAACCTACCCTCTTCTTAAATTGACCGGCGATGCTTACCCCCGCCTTGTTGTCACTCGAAACCGGAAAGAAAAAAAGGCGGTTTATTATGGTCCGTACACGGATGCACGGCTTCTTCGAGAGGCAGTGCGGGTTTTTAATGGCCTGTTTCCCATTCGAAAATGCCGAACGCTTCCTAAGCATGCCTGCCTTTATTACCACATCGGCCAGTGCCTTGCTCCGTGCATCAAACCTGAAGTCAAGCCAAAATATGATTGGCTGGTCAAACAGATGAAAAGTTTTCTTCGCGGGGGGAGGAAAAGTCTGATTGATTTGATTAGCGAGAAAATGAAACAGGCCGCTTCCGAATACCGGTTTGAGGACGCTCAGTTTTTTAAGGACCAAATTAATGCGCTCGGTTGGTTTCGTAAAAAACGTTTTGATGCAAAACATCCCAGCTCGGGCATTGGTCTTCGGGGCACCATGGAACTAAAGCAGGTTTTAAATCTCAAGCGCGCGCCTGAGAAAATCATTTGCTTTGATGTTTCAAACATTCAGGGCGATGAAGCAGTGGCATCAAAAGTTTCTTTTTACCGGGAGCTCGCAAACATACTTGAATACCGGCGGTACAAAATTAAGACGGTCTCCGGAATTGATGATTACGCCATGATGCAGGAAGCGGTGCGCAGAATGCTGGTTGGAATTCGAGAAGGTAGGGAAGCCGGATTTCCTGATCTTGTCATGATTGATGGCGGCAGGGGACACTTGAATGCAGCGCTTGAAATTTTTAAGGCGGAAGGTTATGAAGACATCGAAGTGATTTCGCTTGCAAAGAAATTTGAATGGCTTTATTCAAGCAAAAAAGGAAGCCCAATCATTTTTCCTCCTGACTCAAGCGCATTAAAACTCGTTCAAAAAATAAGAGATGAAGCCCACCGGTTTGCTATTACCTACCACCGTTCGCTCAAACGTAAAAGGTTGACGTATTCCGTTCTTGACCAAATTGAAGGAGTGGGCGCAAAAAGAAAAAGGATGTTACTTCGCGCATTCTCTTCTTTGGAGGAGCTCAAAAATACCCCAGTTGAAATTTTAGCCAAAATGGATGGGATGGATTCTGTAACCGCAGGCCGTGTTCATGATTATTTAGCAAACAGGAATTTGTGAGACACCAAATCACCTTTTTGATTAGAAGTGTATTTTGTTTGTACGATTAAATCTGCTTGTTTGGAATGGATGGGATGGTTATTTTCAGTTAACGAGAAGAAAAAAGCCAGTCCTAGTTGACCGTCGTTGAGCTGCTTGTTGGGCCTGCTGTTCGGCTTGTTGCTGAGCTTGTAATTGAGCATAGTATTCAGCTTCTTGTTGAGACTACTGTTGTGACCAAGCGTAGTATTCATCTTGTTGGGCCTGCTGTTCGGCTTGTTGCTGAGCTTGTAATTGAGCATAGTATTCAGTTTCTTGCTGAGCTTGTAATTGAACATAGTATTCAGTTTCTTGCTGAGCCCGTTGCTGTTCAGCGTAATATTCATTTTGTGGGTAACGGATAGATGTTAAATCGCGGTAATCATTTTTGTAAATATTTTTAAGGGCTTCTGAAGCCGAATTAGTTAGCGCTCTATCATCGCCCAAGGTAGTCACTGGTTGATTTAGAGCGAAACCAACGTCAAAGTAATCTGTAAATGTGTTCATTGCATATGTGCCAGTGTAGTAGTTAAAAGGGTCGGCAATCTTTTCATTTCTTCTTTCCATCGCGTCTTCACGAGTTCTTTCTACAAAGTAAAAATGTATGCCAACATTCTTAAGTATTTCATAAATTTGAGGGCCATATTTTTCTACAGCTTCCAGTGCTTCTTTAGACTCCCCAAATGTTATGGATGGGATTGTTTTATCTAAATCAAGGTTTGTTCTATCGAGACTACCTCTTGTGTCATGCAGATAAGCGCTTGCATGATAAGCATATCCAACCATGTATTGAGCAATAGCGATTGCTCGTTGCATATCTGTCAGTCCCGGTGTGGTAGCCAGAAAATGTAAATCGCCACCACTTCCGCCCTGTACAGTGTACATCGAAACTAAGGGTACGGCAGCCCCATCCCACGGCGCCACTGCTCCTACACCCCCCACAGCAGCACTTGAAATTGAAAAGGTATCGACGGTAAAACACTTGTCTCCACTGATGCCTAATCTAGTCGGGCATGTGGTGAGATTGTAGTTTGAAAGGTTTGGGTCCACTCGATATCCATCTGTCGTGTAATCTTTTAAGTCAATAGCACTTAATGAACCAGTGATGGACTGTTCTTCAGGAGTATTGCCTAGTTTATTAATATCTTGAGGGAATCTTTTGTCTCGATTGAGTAAATCATTCATATGCTTTTGAATGGTTCTTAACTCTTGCCTTACCATCTCCATATTCACTTCCATTCTAACTCTTAAATAATTAGGCACTGCAATGGCAGTTAAAGAACCAATGATGGTCACGGTAGTAACCATCTCTCCCAATGTGAAGCCTTTTAACCTTTTAACTTTCTTCTTTTGATTTTCCATTTGTT
>JAHFHD010000025.1 GCA_023247075.1 Candidatus Omnitrophota bacterium
TTAATATTGTCGACACTCCCGGTCACGCAGATTTTGGAAGCGAAGTCGAGCGGGTTCTCAAAATGGTGGATGGCGTGCTGCTGCTTGTCGATGCTTTTGATGGGCCAATGCCTCAGACCAAGTTTGTGCTGCGTAAATCTCTCGAGCTTCATTTAAAGCCGATTCTTGTTGTCAATAAAGTAGACCGTCCCGCTGCAAGGCCTCACGAAGTAGTGAACATGACCTTTGATTTATTTTGCGAATTGAATGCAACTGATGAGCAGCTTGATTTTCCAGTGGTGTTCGCGTCCGCAAAAGAAGGTTGGGCTACTTTGGATGCGGACGAGCCTTCTCAAACCATGAAGCCGCTTCTTGACACCATTTTGCACCGCGTGCTTCCTCCAATTGCCGACCCCGACCTCCCCTTTCAAATGCTTGTAACGATGCTCGATTACGATTCATATGTAGGGCGCATGGCAATTGGCCGAATTTTTTGCGGCAAAGTAAGAGTTGGAGACACGCTTGTAGTGGTCAAACGTGACGGGAAGCCTGAACGCAATAAAGTCACCAAAATTTTAAAGTACAAGGGACTCAAACGAGTGGAGGCAGAATCCGCAGAAGCGGGCGACATCGCCTCCATCACAGGGTTTTCAGAAGTTCATGTCACCGACACGCTTGCCGACCCCGAAAAACCAGAAGCCATTCCAGCTGTCAAAATTGATGAGCCAACCATTTCGATGAATTTTGCTCACAGTTCAAGTCCCATTGCGGGACGCGACGGCGGACGTTTTTTGACTTCGCGCCATATCCGCGAACGACTCACGCATGAGGCGATGATGAATGTGGGAATACGCATTGAAGAGGTTGCAAACGAAGACCGGTTTAAAGTTTCTGGCCGCGGCGAGCTTCATCTCTCCATATTAATTGAAACCATGCGGCGCGAAGGTTATGAGCTTGAAGTCTCAAGACCGGAAGTGATTATTAAGGTAGAAGATGGCGTGCGCCTGGAGCCGGTTGAAGAGGTGGTGATTGAAGTAGACCCTGGTTATCAAGGCGCAGTAATCGAAGCGCTTGGTGTCCGGAAAGCAGAGATGAAAGACATGAAGGCGAGTGCGGTAGGAACCATTCGCATGGAATTTTTAATTCCTTCACGCGGTCTTCTTGGATTTCGCAGCGAACTTCTAAAACTGACACGCGGTACGGGTGTGATGTGTCAGAATTTTTACGATTACCAAAAATTTAAGGGTGAAATCCCAGACCGAAAAGAAGGCGTCTTAATTTCACAAACTTCTGGAAAAGCAGTTGCCTACGCCATTTGGGGGCTTCAGGACCGGGGAGAAGTTTTTGTGAGTGCTGGAGACGACCTTTATGAAGGCATGCTTGTCGGGGTCAACAATAAAGGGCCCGATCTTGTAGTAAACGCCATTCGTGAAAAAAAACTGACCAATATGCGCGCTTCAGGTACAGACGAAGCCATGCATTTGATTCCTCCGCGTGAGATGACGCTTGAATTTGCACTTGAATTTATTGAGCATGATGAGCTTGTGGAAGTTACACCCAAAAACGTTCGTTTGCGGAAGCGCTACCTCACTGAAAACGAACGCAAAAAAACCCGCGTGCGCTAACCGTAATTTGACATCCCTTAAATTTTTGCTTAAGGAATTGCGCAAGGCGCCGTATTAAAAAAGTGTACCGAACACCCCTAAAATCAAATGAAACTCGGTACTAAGTTGTAATTGATTTCCTGCTTTAGATTTTCTTTTGGAAGTTCATACGAATAGAGTTCATGACAAATTCTCTTTACCTCAAGCAAATGCAAGTTGGCCCGATGGAGAATTTTGTCTACCTAGTTGGAGATTCGTCTACGCGTGAGGCGCTTGTGGTAGACCCGGCCTGGAATGTCCGCTCAATTATGGAGGCGGCGAAGCAAGATGGATTTTTAGTCAAGGGTGCGCTTATTACACACACACATTTTGACCACGTAAATGGTTTGAAAGAATTGCTCCACGCAACAGACGGCACGGTTTACATCCATAAAAATGAAGCGGAATTTTTGCGCGGCATGAAAACAAATGTGAAACAGGTGGAAGGGGGAAGTAAAATTGCGATTGGGAACGTGGAAATTACGGTTCTGCATACTCCTGGCCACACGCCCGGGTCAGAATGTTTTTTGGTGGGGAATAATCTGATTTCTGGCGACACCCTGTTTATTAATGCTTGCGGCCGATGTGATTTGCCGGGAGGGAGCCCTGAAGAAATGTACCACAGCCTGAATCGCTTAAGTGACCTTGATGAATCCATAATTCTTTACCCGGGACACAATTATGCCGATGAATCAACGTCCACGATTGGTGAAGAAAAAAAATCAAATCCGTACATGACCAAGATGAGCCTAGAACATTTTCTAAAGTTCCGCATGGGGCGGTAGAACCCAAAACATATGAAGCAAAACGAACCTAAAAAAATTGCACGGGAACATTTCGAAAAAGCATACAAGCTTCAGATTGCAGGCAATCTTCCCGACGCAATTGAGTATTACAGATTGTCAATCGAACTTCATCCCACCGCTGAAGCACATACCTTTTTGGGCTGGGCTTACAGCCATCAAGGTCAATATGAGGAGGCAATTGAAGAATGCCTTAAAGCCATCAAAGTGGACCCGGATTTTGGAAATCCATACAATGACATCGGCGCCTACTTGATTGAGAAGGGCAAATATCGTGAGTCTGTTCCGTGGCTTCAGAAGGCGATTCAAGCCAAACGTTACGACAGCTATTACTACCCCCATTACAATCTTGGCCGGGTGTATGAACATGAAGCTACTTGGAGAAAAGCGCTTACTTGCTATGAAGAAGCAATCAAAGTAAATCCAGATTATATTTTAGCTGTTAAAGCACGCAATCGTTTAAGGGCTTTATTTAACTAAACATGCTTATTCGGTTAATCGGTTTTATTCTCGCGGCGACTGGAGCCGCACTTTCATTCGGTGCCTACAAAGCTTTTTCCTTAGGTCAAGTTGAAACCATCACTGCAATTTTGATTCCAAGTGTCCAATTAAGCGCAGGCCTCGGTGTTTTTTTTCTAAGAAATCCTGCTAGATATTTCGCATTTATGGTGTGTTGTTTTTACGCGATGCTCGGAGTTTTGAGCCTTCGCGGCGTCGCCTCTCCTATTGATTTTGTACCGTTTGTCCCACTCATTGAATATATTCCATCTTTAGTTCTCAATCTTGACCATGAAATGATTTCAATTGTTTGCTTTTTTGTGCTGCCTGTTCTGGCCGCTCTTTTTTTAACCTCTCCAAAAATTGCGCAGGGTTTTGACTTTGAATTGAAAGGACTTTATTCTTGGCATGCTCCTATTTTGGTGATGATTGCAAGCGGATTCATTACTTCTTCGGCGCTAATTAACCTTTCAAGAATCGACCAGTTCATTCATCCAGAAAGTCGCGTTTTATTTGGATTTTCACTGAGCGCTTCACAAAATCAAATATTGCTTGGTGTTGAATTTATGACGCCCATTCTCATTGGTTTTGGACTTACGTTTGCGCAGAAATGGGCGTGGTCTTCAGCGCTGCTTATGGCGGGCTCTTATTGGTTTCCTTTTATTCAAAAAGGTTTGGGAGCGGCTGATTTCTCGGATTTCAGTTTTCTATTTTTTGGAACAAGTTGGGCAATTGTGGTTTTGACCCTTCTAATTCACTTGCGTTTTTTCTTTCAGCATGACGCGTGGGTTGAGAGAAGGGAAGCAAAAGGAAGAGATTTAGTGCCCGGTCACGCTGAATGGGCCAGCACTGTTTCTGGAGCAAGCATCCCTTTTCCAGGAGCGCCTCCTCCTGCAAGTACGATGCATCAAGAAAAAAAGAAAAAACATTTTTCTATTGTGCCGATTTTATTTGTGCTGGCAGCAGTTGGAGGCATGTTATTTTACTTAAATACACAACGTTCTTTTCTTGAAAAATTAACCTCCCTCGTTTCAAAAAAATCTGATGGAATTACAGAAACGCCCGTTGAGCGGAAAAGTAAACCTAATTCTGGTTTAAAATCAGCGCCTAAGTTCAGTCGCGGGTCCATTCAAGAAACACCTGCTTCGCCCGAAGCTTCTCCAGAGCTTTTAAGACTCGAGGGAGTTTCTGTGGATGCTCAGGGTTCTTATGCCATTATTAATGACCAGGTAATTCAAGTTGGAGGAGAAATTGACGGATTTTTGGTTGAAACGATTGAACCTCATCGTGTCCTTCTCTCAAAAGATGGCGAAAAAAAATGGCTCTCCCGCTAATCAATTTGTAAAGCCGCATTAAAATTCTTTCCCATCTTTTCACTCTGATGTTCATCACAAGGGCGTATCCCACTTGATGCGGTTGTTTTTCATGTCATCCTGAGCCCTTCGCTTGTCATCCTGAACGACCCTAAAGGGCTGCTGCGCGGAGTGAAGGATCTAGCGCTCAGGGTAAACTCCGCGAAGGATCTAAGTTCACTAGATTCTTCGGCTCCGCCTCAGAATGACACACTGGATGAAGTGGAATGCGCCCATCACAAAGATACGGCTTTACAAAATTTTTTGCGCCACATAAAATAACATTTTAAATTTAGAATAACTTCTATTTTCGTAAACCCATTAATTCCCAATAGTTAAGGAAAAATTTCAGTTATGGAATATGGCGGTATTTTAATTTTCTCTCTCCTTTCTTTTGCCGTGGTTTTTTTATTTGTCGTCTTGACCTCAGCTTTGGGTCCCAAGCGCCCAAGTCCGGTAAAGAATGAACCATTTGAATGCGGCATGACGCCAGAGATTAAAGAGGGCGGAGTTCCAACGCATTTTTATGTAATGGGAATGCTCTTCATTGTTTTTGATGTGGAGCTTGCTTTTCTTTTTCCGTGGGCCGTGAGTGCGAGGAAGCTGGGTCTTTTTGGCCTTCTCGAAGTAGTTCTCTTTTTATTTTTTGTTGTGCTTGGGTATTTTTACGCGCTCAAACGGGGAGCGCTCGAAGTGGAGTAAATGAAACATGAAAGCACAGCCAATCGACGCAGGATTTTTTTCCACAAAATTAAATGACATGGTGGGTTGGGCGCGAAAATATTCGCTTTTTCAGTACCCGTTTGTGACTGCATGCTGCGGAATGGAATACATGGCGGCCGCATGTTCTCATTATGACATTGACCGCTTCGGAGCAGGCCTTCCGAGATTTAGTCCGCGTCAAGCCGACCTCCTCATGGTGGTGGGAACTGTGAGTCAAAAGCTAGCACCTGTCTTAAAAAAAGTTTATGACCAAATGTGTGACCCTAAGTGGGTGGTTGCATTCGGCGTTTGCGCAAGCACAGGAGGGTTTTACGACAATTATGCTACGCTTATGGGAATTGACCGGATTATTCCAGTCGATGTGTACATTCCAGGTTGCCCGCCGCGTCCTGAAAATGTTTTGGACGGTCTTCTTAAACTCCAAGCAAGAATTCAAAATCAAAAGCAGTTACTTTAATGATGTGCCACGCTCCATTTCAATTCCCATGATTCTAGAAGCAGTGAAAGCGAAGTTTCCAGACGAAGTACTCGAAACTTCTGAATTTCGTGGCGACCTCACCATCGTTGTTCGTAAAGAAAGTCTCGCCCAAATCATGAAACATCTCAAAGAAGAAGCTGCTTTTGATTTTAATCTTTTAATGGATTTGACCGCGGTGGATTATTTGAGCATGGAAAGAAAGCCCCGCTTTGACATGGTGTACCACTTGTATTCTCTTCGCAACAAACACCGGCTCAGAGTAAAAGTGGGGGTACACGAAAAAGAGCCAGAGGTTGATTCGCTTGTGGTGCTGTGGCCCATTGCAAATTGGTTTGAACGGGAGGTGTGGGACATGTTTGGCATTCGATTTAAAGGGCATCCTCATCTTAAGCGGATTCTTTTGTATGAAGAGTTTGAAGGTCATCCACTTCGCAAAGATTACCCCGTTAACCGAAGGCAGCCGCTTATGAAGCAAAAGAGTGACCATGAGCTTGAATTTATTGAAGCGCGGGAATATGGTCAGGCGGTTCCTGAGCTTTTGCGTGGTTCAGCAAATCAGGAAGAAAAGAAAATATGAGCTCGCTTGCAACCGCTGGAAAGAAAAGACGTAAAGAGCTGATGACGCTCAACATGGGGCCAAGTCATCCGGCCATGCACGGCATTGTGAGGATTGTGCTTGATTTGGATGGCGAGCGTATTGAGAACGCTGACGTTGAGATTGGGTATTTGCACCGGGCATTTGAGAAAAGCTCAGAACAGTCTGGTTATTTGCAAGTCATTCCATACACCGACCGACTGAATTATGTTTCTCCTTTGATTAATAATGTGGGCTACTGCATGGCAGTTGAAAAACTTTTTGGAATTCAAACCACTGAACGCTCAGAATACATTCGGGTTGTGATGAGTGAATTTTCGCGGGTGAGCGACCACCTTACTTGTGTTGGTGCAAGTGCCATGGAACTCGGCGTATTTACCGTTTTTTTGTACATGGTCAAAGCGCGCGAGATGATTTATCAATTGATTGAATCCGTGACAGGCGCAAGACTCACTATTTCATATGTTCGCCCGGGCGGCGTGAAAGCAGATTTGCCCGCTGGATTTTCTGATGAAGCCCATAAAATAATTCGTGAGGTTAGGTCAATTCTTAAAGAGTGCGGCGCACTCTTGACGCGAAACCGGATTTTTGTTGATCGATTGAAGGGCATCGGGATCATTTCAAAGGAAGATGCGCTTGGTTACGGAATTACCGGCCCATTTCTGAGATCAACTGGTATTGACTATGATGTCCGCAAAGACTCGCCCTACTCAGTTTACAATCAATTCGATTTTGAAATTCCGGTCGGCGCTTGCGGAGACAATTACGACCGGTATCTTTGCCGCATGGAAGAAATCGAACAAAGCTTGCATATTGTCGAACAAGCGCTTCACAAAATCCCAGGAGGAGATTTTATGTCTGCTCCTCATGCGGCCATGCCGGCAGAAGAAATGGTGGATTTGGCCAAGATGGGACAAACCGAAGGACTTGCCCAAACAGAAGTGGAACCAGAGCCCACGCTTGAAGGCGGAACCGAAAAATACTTTGAAATGCTTCAGACAAAAGACCACCGGGTTGTTCTGCCGCCTAAAGAAAAAACATACGGCAATATCGAAGGGCTGATGCAGCATTTTAAATTGATTATGTTTGGGCATGGAATTGCGCCGCCAAAAGGTGAGGTGTATCAAGCGGTGGAGGGAGCAAATGGAGAACTTGGTTTTTTTGTAGTGAGCGATGGAACAGGAAGGCCTTACCGGGTGAGAGTCAGGCCGCCTTGTTTTGCCATCATGGCAGCGCTTCCTTTAATGCTTCAAGGGGGAACCATTGCTGATGTGGTGCCAACCTTTGGTTCTGTCAATATGATTGGTGGAGAGCTTGACCGATGAATAACACTTTGGCGCTGACACCAACACTTCGCGAGAAACTGAATCAAATTTGCGCAAATTATCCTGTTCAGCGGGCGGCGCTACTACCGGCACTTCATTTGATTCAGGAAACTTATGGATTTATTACGCTGGAAGCAGAGCGCGAAGTGGCAGAGTATTTTTCAATTCCTCTTGCAGATGTGCGCGAGGTGATGACCTTTTATACTTTGTTTCACTCAAAACCAGCAGGAGCTTGCCACATTCAGATTTGCAGGACCTTAAGCTGTGACCTCCGTGGCGCTCAGAAGCTTATTAGTCATCTTCAAGAGAAACTCGGCATTCAGTCTGGAGAAACTAGCGCTGACCAGAAATTTTCATTAAGTGTAGTGGAATGCCTGGGCGCCTGCGAGATTGCTCCGATGGCTAAGGTAGGTAAAGAGTTTATTGGACCACTTACCATAGAAAAGTTAGATGAAATGGTTGAGTCGTGTTCGCAATGACTCAAATATTTTCTTAAAGCATGTCATTCTGGGCGGAGCCCCTCAAATTTATTCTGTGTGGGCGCGGGGCGGAGTCGACTTGTCCGCCATTAGTTTGGCGGAAGAGTCTAGCAAACACTAGATACTTCAGCCTTTGCTTTGGACGCTAGCTTCAGGATGACATAGCGAAAGTGTTAAAAGAGATTCAACTTTTTACCGTAGTGGAAAATGATGACACAAAAACTGATTTCACGATTTTTTGAACCGCCTTACGCCATAACGCTCGAACATTACAGTTATGAAGCAGCGAAGAAGGCGTTCGTGCAAATGAGACCTCAAGCCATTGAGGCTGAGGTGAAAAAATCAAATCTTCGCGGATTGGGCGGAGCGGGATTTAATTGCGCCATGAAATGGAGCTTTGTTCCGAGGAACACCGGAAAACCAATTTATCTTGTGGTCAATGCAGATGAAGGTGAGCCTGGCACATTTAAAGACAAATACATTTTGACTTATGCACCTCATCTATTAATTGAAGGGATTATGATTGCGGCATTTGCCGTTGGAATTCACAAAGCCTATGTGTACATTCGAGGAGAATATGAGCAGCCTTTTCTAAATTTGAAGTGTGCAGTTGAAGAGGCGTACCAAAATGGATTCCTCGGGAAAAATATTTTAGGAACCCAATTTGATTTGGATGTGGTCATTCACCGCGGAGCAGGCGCTTACATTTGCGGCGAAGAAACCGGGCTTCTTGAATCGCTTGAAGGCAAAAAAGGGTACCCGCGTCTCAAGCCTCCTTTTCCGGCAATTGTGGGTTTGTTTGGATGTCCCACAGTCATCAATAATGTTGAGACTCTTTCTTACCTCCCCTTCATCATCCAAAATGGAGGGGAATGGTTTGCGGCGCTTGGAACAGAAAAAAATGGCGGCATGAGGCTCTTTAGTGTAAGCGGACACGTAGAGCGGCCAGGTGTTTATGAACTTCCGCTTGGAATTCCACTGCGTAAAATTATTTTTGAATATGCAGGTGGAGTTTGCGGCGGCCGGAAATTGAAAGCAGTGGTTCCAGGAGGTCTCTCCGCAGCTATTTTGACTGCTGATGAAATTGATGTAAAAATGGATTTTGATTCTTTGCGGGCAGCCGGAACGATGGGCGGCTCAGGCGGTATTATTGTGCTCGATGAGACCACTTGTATGGTTGAGGCGCTTCAAGTGACGATGCGGTTTTACGCGCATGAATCCTGCGGTCAATGTTCGCCCTGCAGGGAGGGAACGGGTTGGATTTACCGAATCCTAAATCGAATTGTGAGCCACCATGGCCGTCTTGAGGACATTAAAAACCTAACGGACATTGGAATGTTTCTTGGTGGAACCACAATTTGCGCACTTGCTGACGGAGCACAAATGACTTTTTTGAGCTACCTCAAAAAATTTAGAAGGGAATTTGAAGCATTTATTCAGAATAAGGAAATGGCATGCCAACATTAAAAATTGACGAAAAAGAAGTTACTGTTCCACCCGGAACAACTTTAATTCGCGCCGCAAAAGAACTCGGCATCGAAATTCCGTATTATTGCTGGCATCCAGGGCTTAGTGTCGCTGGAAATTGCAGGATGTGTTTGGTTGAAGTTGACAAAATGCCGAAGCCCCAAATTTCTTGTCATATTCAATGTCAGGACGGAATGGTGGTACGCACTCAGTCAGAGACAGTCAAAAAACTTCGCGAACATGTGCTTGAATTCCTGCTTGTGAATCATCCGCTTGATTGCCCAGTCTGCGATCAAGCAGGAGAGTGCGGGCTGCAGGATTACTACATGAAGCATGGGCTTTATGATTCGCGCTTAAATGAGAACAAAGTTAAAAAGGGGCAGAAAGCCGTTCCAATTGGGCCTACCGTGATGCTCGACAATGAGCGCTGCATTTTGTGTTCGCGGTGCGTGCGCTTTACAGATGAAATTTCAAAAAGCCACGAATTTGGAATTTTTAATCGGGGCGACCATTCTGAAATTGGATTGTACCCGGGTGAAGAACTAAATAATAAATACTCTGGAAACGTAGTAGACATCTGCCCTGTGGGCGCTCTTACCGACCGCGATTTCAGGTTCAAATGCCGCGTGTGGTATTTAAAAAAAACAGAGTCAATTTGTCCGGGCTGCGCAAGGGGATGCAACATTACGATTGAAACCAGTCACGACCGGCCAACCGGTGTTGAAAATGAACGGGTCATGCGCCTGAAGCCCCGTTTCAATGATGAAGTCAATGACTGGTGGATTTGCGACAGCGGCCGGTATGGTTACCATTCAATCGATCAAAACCGGATTCTCACTCCGCTTGTGCGAGAAGGAACTGCCGCGGCAAAAGAGAGTAATTGGAAAGATGCACTTAAACAGGCTTGCGTCTCATTTCAAAATCTAATGGCCCAAAACAAGGAACAAATTGCCATTTTGCTTTCTCCCATGATGACCAATGAAGAGATTTACCTCGCGCACAAACTTTTTGTGGAGACGCTTCAGCTTTCACGCGTGCTTTTACTTGGCGTTCATCCGAATGGTGACCAAGATGATTTACTTATTCGTTCTGACAAGCATCCGAACCGCATGGGCGCCGAATGGCTTGGTTTGATTGAAGGCAAAGAAGTCACTCAAAAACTTGTAAGTGAAATTGAAAAGGGATTGATTCAAGGTCTTTTTTTATTTGGCCAGGATATTGTCTCTCAATTTCAAAGTGAGCGCCTAAATGGTGCTCTAAACCAGATGCGCCTTAGTTTGTTTATTGGAAGCAATTACAATCAAACAGTTTCTTCAGCGCGCATGATTCTTCCGGGCGCCTCATATGCAGAAAAGGACGGAACATTTACCAATTTTGAAGGGCGTGTCCAAAGAATACGAAAAGCACTTTTTCCCTTGGGCGAGTCGCGTTCCGAACTTGAAATCATCCAGTCTTTTGCTGCTCAACTTGGTTTGGATTTGCCTTCCCAAACCAGTGAAGATATTTTTCTAGAGCTTGCTGGCTCAGTTCCAAAGTTCAGAGGAATGACTTACGACACCATTGGTCATGAGGGAGTTCGGCCGGCATGATGACAACGTTTGTCATTCAAGCGATTCTGTCTTTAGTGATGTTTGGTTTTGTGTTTAATCTCGCCGCTCTTCACACCTGGATTGAACGGAAACAAAGCGCTTTGATGCAGGACAGAGTCGGAGCCAATCGTGCCTGGATTACACTTCCATGGAAATGGGCAGCGCCAATTAACTGGCTGCTTCGACCTTTTAATGTGCTCGGCCTTTTCCATCCGATTGCAGATGCCATCAAGATGTTCACAAAAGAAGATTTTATTCCCCCAAAAGCTGACCGATTGCTCCACACACTTGCTCCCTGCCTTTCGCTTTTTTTCTCGCTCATTGTTTTTGCAGCTATTCCGTTTGGAGACACCATTGAAATTGGTGGGCATGTCATCCGTCTTCAGGTAGCCAATTTAAACGCAGCGCTTCTTTACGTTTTTGGAGCTGCTTCACTAGGGGTTTATGGAATTGCGCTCGCTGGATTTTCATCTCATAACAATTATGCAACTTTGGGCGGTCTTCGTGCCGTGAGTCAGATGCTTTCTTATGAAATTGCAATGGGCCTTACAGTGATTGGAATTGTTTTAATTTACGGCAGCCTTGATTTGCAGGAATTAGTACGTCGCCAGGGAGCCTATTTATGGGGATGGATTCCGATGTGGGGCGCCATTCTTCAGCCGGTTGGATTTTTACTTTTTCTCGCTGCGGGAATTGCCGAAACCAAGCGCATTCCCTATGATGCGCCCGAAGGGGAATCAGAAATTATTGGTTATTTTGTTGAATACAGCGGCATGAAATTCGGCATGTTTTTTTTCACAGATTATCTTGAAACCATTCTCATCGCCTGTCTCGCCACAACACTTTTTCTAGGCGGCTGGCAAGTTCCTTATTTGGCTTCAAGCGGTTTTCTTTTTCCATGGGGCAGTCACATTGCGCTTTCAGCGTTTTCAGTGTCGCTTTTTCAAATTGCCTCATTTGTCTTAAAAGTTTTATTTTTCTGCTGGCTTTTTATGACCATTCGGTGGACCTTACCTAGATTCCGGTACGATCAATTGCTTAAACTGGGCTGGCAATATTTATTTCCAATTGCACTAGTCAACTTGCTTGTGACAGCCGCCATTTTTCTTTGGTGGGTCAGGTGATTTGCCGTGATTAAGACAAAAGTAGTCAGTGAACCGCCGCTTAACTTTTGGGAACGCATTTATTTGCCAGAAGTGTTTCGCGGGCTTTGGATTACATCCAAACATTTTTTTAGGAATTTTTTTCTGCATCTCGCACACGCATTCGGACTTTTGCGCCATCTGAAAGCTGGCGTCACGATTGAATACCCAGAGCAAACTTACATACTCCCCAAACGCTCAAGAACGCGCCACCGGCTCACTCATCGCCCGGATGGTTCGCCGCGTTGCGTGGCGTGCATGATGTGCGAAACAGTTTGTCCTGCGCGCTGCATTGCAATTGTTGCAGAAGAACATCCAGACCCTAATATTGAAAAAAAACCTAAAAGTTTTGACATTGATCTTGGCAAGTGTGTTTTCTGCGGTTTTTGTGTTGAGGCTTGTCCAGAAGATGCGATTCGGATGGACACCAAGATTGTGAATACAGCAGCCTATTCACGTCCTGCAATGAAGCTTGATTTAAATGAGCTTTTGAATCCCACTTCTTCCTCTTGACATCGCACGAAATAATCACTCAATGTAGATGGGATTTGAAATAATCCAGATTTTACCGTTTTTGTAAGCCTCTACCCGGTAAACCCCTTTTTGACTGCTTGTGTAACGAAGCGATTTTCCTCCTGTGGCGGTTTCCATAATTCCATTTCGAATGAGTGAAATTTCTCCAGCTTCTGGAAGGTCAATTGTGAATTGGGCAGATCCTTTTGAGCGAATGGTGTCTCCAGCGAAATAAACTTTTTCATCTGCGCGTGCTTCAAATAAAAAATCTTGGGCAATGCCCCTCGATTCAAATGCAACAAAGGATTTTCCAGAAATCAAAGCACTTAGGATTTCTTTTTGCGAGAGCTCCGCCGCTCCAAAAACATAAGTGGTTACGGATTCAAAATAAAGAATTAAACTTTCAATTGGAAATCCACCAAGCAGCCATCTTAAATGTGCGTCCGAAGCACCATAAGCACTTACATGTCTTTTTTGAAGTTGCTTGTCCCAGAGTTTAAGCGTTGCATCCGGATTTTTAATGACGGAATTTAAAAATTGTTTTGGGGGGAGGAAAATAGCTTTGAGCGCAAGCGGGATGATTTTTCTTTCGTATTCGTAATAGATGTCTGAAAAAGTAAAGACCTCTATGCCAAAGATGGGCTCAATGTCAGGAAGCTTCCATGGTTTTTTTAAGGACGCGGGATGCGCAATGACGGCATGCCCGCCTTGTTCCTTAATCCAGCGAACAGTTTGCTCAGGGTTACCAAGGTCTGGAGGCTCTTCTTTGATTCCAAGTGCGGTGACATGGCCAGCTGCTGTTGAGATTTCGCTTGCAAAGAGAAGGATTGGTTTTTCAGGCACATTCATTTTCCCATAGGCATCAAGCCCTAGGAGAGTTCTGTGGTCAGAAGCTTCACCATTTCGAAAAAAGTTGTGGTCGGTGATGACCACAAAATCAAGCCCTGCCCGATTTGCCGTGTGAAGAATTGTGTCCAAAGTAGCTTTTGAGTCGTGGGAGTAATTGCTGTGCACGTGGAAGACGCCGCGGTAAACACCTGGAGCCTTTTGTTTTTGGCGCGGAACTTTATACGCAGGTGTTCGAATGACGTAGGAGCAGCTTCCAACGAAGCAAGCGAGACTTGTTGCCACAAGAACAAGTCCCAGTGTTTTCAATTTTAATTTTTGAATTTGCATTTAACCATTCTAGCATGTCATCTTGAACGAAGTGAAGGATCTCGCAATCTCGGGGTACATCCCACTCCATCCAGTGTGTCATTCTGAGGCGGAGCCGAAGAATCTAGTGAACTTAGATCCTTCGCTTCGCTCAGGATGACATGAAAAACAACTGCATCAAGTGGGATGCACTCGCAATCTCTAGATCCTTCAGCCCTTGCTTTGAATGCCAGCTTCAGGATGACATGGTGCATGTTCTTTTCAAATTCAAGCACTTTTTCTTCTTTGCGAAACTCAAATTTTAAAGGTATCTTTTAAATGAGTTTCTAATTTTCATTGAAGCATTAACAAGCGGGACAAAACGTGCGTTTAAAAGCTTTTTTCTTTCTTTTAATTTTCTCATTGCTTTGCCCTCTCCGTCATTCCACCGATGCAATCGCAGCGCCTTTTGAGAAGCGTGTCCTTAAAGTGGGCGTAGCCGTTTCGCCAGGCATCAAGACGCAGCCGGAATGGGAAGCCAAATTCAAAAAACGCCTTGCTTATGCCTCCACAATTTTTGACCGGGAATTCAAAATTAAGTTTGAGGTTGCTCAGATTTGGGACTGGGAACTTCAGGACGAGAATCATGACATGACCTATTTATTGGAACACCTGAAGGCTCATCATCCGCTTGAGGGCGTGGACATTGTGATTGGGCTCTCGCGCTTGGATGAAAATCCAAATTCAACCGTTCAGGACATGCATGTGGTGGGACGCGCGCAAATTTTTTCAGGGTACCTTGTGTTTCGGGACTCATTCAAGCCACTCCTGAACATTCAGCATGAATCGGTGCTCACGCATGAACTCGGGCATTTGTTTGGAGCAGTTCACGTGAACAATCCAAAGTCCATCATGTCACCTGTGATTGACCGGCAGATTCCGACTGCATTTGATTCAGTGAACCGCGAAATCATTTCAAAAACCCGCGCCATGAGTTTTAAAGGAGGCGCAGACGGCCTTGACTCCAATATGGCGGGACAACTTTTAAGTTCCTACCTCCAATTTCGGGACAGCAATCAACCGGCAGGTTTTTATTACGCGCTTGGGAAATTTTATGTGAAATTAAAAAATATGCCGGAAGCCACCGGTTCGTTTGAAAAGGCGCTTGAGCTTGATCCTCAAAACGCGCAATTTCATTATGATTTAGGCATTCTTTATTCAAAGATGGGTAATGACATGCGCGCTGCCAGGTCGCTTTCCCGCGCCGTTGCGCTCTTGGAAGGACCTGGGGAAAAATCGCTCAAGGCCTCAGCGCTTAATTTGCTTGGCGTTTCCTATTTTAGATCAAAAGATTTGGCTGCCGCTCACCAATCATGGGCGCGTTCTTTAACACTTAAGCCAGACAGTATTGATGTCACGCTTAATCTTGCGACTCTGGATTTGCAGCAAAATCAACCCGACAGCGCCATTCAAAACTTGGAGCGGGTTTTAAACCGTGCTCAAGGCAATTCCAGGGTTTTGAGTCTTTTGGGGTCTGCCTACCTTCGAAAAGGAAATTACGAACAGGCTGTGACGTATTTGAATCAAGCGCTCCAAGTGGTCAAAGCGCAGGCCGGCCAAAAGGGTTCTAAAAGTTCAAGCATTGCACGCCCCGCCGATGTTTATTCAAATTTGGCGCAGGCATATTCTAAGATGGGAAATCTAAGCGGAGCTATTTCCAATTCAGAATCCGCTTGTCATTTAAATCCCACAGTTTTGTGTTACAAAAAGTTGGGCCAGCTTTACTTAAAAGCACAGGATTGGAAAAATGTGATTCGGGCAATGCAAACAGTTCTTTCCCGCACAAAGGAGGATGTCGATGTTTATGGAATCTTGGGGATGGCATACACAGAAGTAAAGGATTATCAAAAAGCGGCAATGGCTTTTCAAGAAGGGCTCAAATTTGCGAAAGAACCCAAACGAAAATCTGAGCTCTATAAAAATTTGGGCAATCTTTATTTGCGGCTTAAAAATTATCGTGAGGCTCAGAAATTTTTGCAAGCAGCAATCGAAAATAATTCGGCAAACGTGGCAGCTTATTTGAGTTTGGCTTACGTTTTTCTTGCTCAAAGTCAGCCGGCTCAAGCTAAGGACTGTCTTGATAAAATTCTCCGTATTCAGCCGAATCATTCGCGCGCCAAAGAACTTCTTGACCAGATTCAAAAGAGGACGAAAAAATCTTAAGAGGTTAGATTTGTTTTGAAGGAAAGTGAGCCAAAAAGCTTTTAAGTCATGTTGTAATCATAGGTTAGACTTTTTAAGAACAGTTGGCATGAAGACAGGTGCTGCCAGGCTGTAAAATTTAAGTTTTCATCCTTGAATCATCCTTTTTTCAGAGTTACACTTTTTTAGCTATGATGAATACAGGTGTCATAAAGGGAGGACGAAGCAGAGGCCGCGCAATTCGGGTTTTGCTCATCGACAACAATAGTGAAGAAGTCCACCGCGTTAAACAGCTTTTGTCCAACCCCAATACCAATCAGCTTTTTGAGTTTGCACATACTGAAAAACTTCGCTCCGGGCTCACCTATTTAGCCAAACAAGGCGCCGATGTGGTTTTGGTAAGCCTTGTACTTCCAGAAAGCAAAGGGCTTGAGGCTTTTATTCAAATTCAATCCAAACATCCTTTTATTCCTGTCATCGTGATTGCAAGTGTCGCGCACGAACAGCTTGCGCTTGAAGCTGTGCATCGCGGCGCTCAGGATTATTGGTTGAGGGAGCAGGATGAAAATGGAAAATTAGCGTACATGATGCGCCACGCAATTGAGCGCAAGCGCTCAGAGTATGTGCTCAGAGAAAGCGAGCGGCGCCTCAAGAAACAAAATGAAGTTTTGACGCGTCTCGTAAAGAGTAAAAATTTTTCAATCGGCAATGTAGATGGCGCGCTTCGGGAAATTACGAAAAGCTCATCAGAAACGCTTGAGGTAGATCGAGTCGGAGTGTGGCTGTACGACAATAATGATGCCGAGCTTCATTGTGTGATGCTCTTTCAAAAGGACAGTGGATTTTTAACTACCGGGGAACGGATTAGTGTTGCCAAACTTTCAAACTACATCGCTTCTTTTGAGCATGACCGCTTTATTGCGGTGCATGACATTGGTTCAGACAAAAGAGCTCAAGACCTTACCGACTCACACCTCTCCCAAATTGGTGTGCAGGCGGTCTTGGACGCTCCCATTCGAGTCCGGGGACGGACCATCGGCTTTCTTTGTCATTGGCAGATTGGGAAAAGCCGTGAATGGGCGCTTGAGGAACAAGTCTTTGCGGGTTCAATGGCGGATTTGATTTCACTTGCCATTGAAACGGGTGAGCGCAAACGCGTTGAAGACAAGCTTGAGAGACTTGCCTATTATGATGTTTTAACCGATTTGCCAAACCGGCAGCTTTTTGTAGATCAACTGAACCGCGTCATTATGTCTGCGCGGCAAAACCAATCGCTTGCAGGGGCGCTATTTCTTGGGCTTGACCACTTCAAGCGAATTAATGACACATTGGGTCATGCCGGAGGCGATGAGCTGCTTCAAGCGGTGGCGCGGCGTCTCAAATTGGAACTTCATCCAAATGACACGGTTGGTCGAATCGGGGGCGATGCTTTTGCCGTGCTGCTTTCCTCCATTCAAAAAACAAAAGATGCTGCTGACATTGCCCACCGGATTGCAACTGTGTTTAAATCACCTTTTGTGATTCGCGAACACGAGTTTTTCATGAGCTGGAGTGTCGGAATCAGTTTTTACCCGATGGATGGCCGGGATGCGGCGACACTTCTTAAAAATGCGGACACAGCCATGTTTCGCGCAAAGCAGCAGGGGCGAAACAATTACCAATTTTATTCTCCCGCGATGAATGCCAAAGCGCTTGAGCGGCTTGTGCTTGAAAATAGCTTAAGGCACGCGCTTGAGCGCAATGAGTTCCGCGTGTACTACCAGCCAATCGTAGACGTAAAAAGTGGCGAAATTACTGGAGCTGAAGCGCTTTTGAGATGGGAGCACCCTAATTTAGGTTTGATTAGTCCTGGCGAATTCATTCCCCTTGCGGAAGAGACAGGTTTAATCGTGCCGATTGGTGAGTGGGTGCTCAAAACTGCGTGCAAACAAAATCAAAGCTGGCAGGCAAAAGGCTATGACCCCATACGGGTGACAGTCAATTTGTCTGCGCGACAGTTTCAGCATGAAGACCTTGTGGAAATGGTGAAGGAAACTTTAAAAGAAGCGGGGCTTCCTCCTACTTCGCTTGAAATGGAACTGACGGAAAGTTTAATCATGCATAGTGCGGACAGATCTGTAACGATTTTGCGTGATTTGAGCGCAATGGGAATTAAACTTGCAATCGATGATTTTGGGACGGGTTACTCCTCTCTTAATTATTTGAAACGTTTTCCAATTCACACTTTAAAAATTGACCATTCATTTATCAGAGACATTTCCACAGATCCGGATGACGCGGCCATTGTTAGAGCCATTATTTCAATGGCGCACAGCCTTAAAATCGAAGTAGTGGCTGAGAGTGTGGAAACGCAGGAGCAGCTTGAATTTTTAAAGTCCAATCACTGCAACAAAATTCAAGGGTTCATCTTTAGCCGTCCGGTTCCGGCTGAAGCCTTTGAACAACTGCTTGCCCAGAAAAAAATGAAGCGGTAGCACTTTTCGAACCCTTCGCGATTTTCCAATCCCCGCTGGGTGCATCCCAGTTTTAGCGGTTCTTTTTTACTCACCCTCACCCTACCCTCTCCCTCTGCTTTGCGAGGGAGAGGGACGGGGTGAGGGTTTGCCACTAAATCGGAACTGTTTTTATGTGTTTATTTAGCATTTTGAAGCCATTCACAGCCTTGTCATTCTGAAGGAGGCCGTTAGGCCGAACTGAAGAATCTAGCGAATGCCAGATCCTTCACGGAGTTTACCCTGAGCGCTAGATCCTTCACTCCGCGCAGCAGCCCTTTAGGGTCGTTCAGGATGACAAGCGAAGGGCTCAGGATGACAAGTGATGGAGACTTCAGAGAGCTAAACAGCTACGTTTTTATTGAGATGCACCCATTCCCACTGTCTGTATTGACAAATCAAGCAGTGAGCCTACAATACGACCATTCCAAGTTGTAGCGATTAAATCTTACCAAGGAGGAAAAGTTATGGCTCTGACGGACACATTCAGTAATCTCTCCATTTTAATCCGCTGGCTTCATGTGATTGCTGGCATTACGTGGATTGGCATGCTTTACTTTTTTAACTTCGTTAATGTTCCGCTTCAGGGAGCGCTTGATGACGCCGCAAAAAAGGCAGTGAATCCTAATCTGATGCCGCGAGCACTTTGGTGGTTCCGGTGGGGTGCTATGATTACTTTTTTAGCTGGTGTTGCACTTTTTACACTTACTTATGCTTACACACCGGGTCAAGGTTTTGGAATGAATCAAAATTTTAAAGATGCAATGACGGGCCATCTAACATCCCGTGCTCATTGGATTTTAATGGGAATGGTTTTTGGAACCATCATGTGGTTTAACGTATGGGGCATCATTTGGCCGGCTCAAAAAAAGCTGCTTTCTGGAAAAGCAGGTGACCAAGCCGCAGCTTTAAGAAAAAGAGCTTTATTCACCTCGCGGGTCAATACATTTCTCTCAGGTCCAATGCTATTTGGAATGCTTTCTCCTGCTCATTATGGTGCCTCAAATGGCGTCACCATTTTAACTGCGATTTTAATTAGTCTTGCGACCATTTGGCTTGCAATCAAAACATCGTTTAACGTTGGAAAATCTGTCTAACGATTTTGATCAAAAATCTGCGGGGAAATGAAACCTTCCCCGCAGATTCAATTCGATGAACCAAAACATCCCGCTCAATCTCTACACGGTTAATCGTCCGCTTCTTGGAACGGTAATTGAAAGCCGCCGCCTCACCCCCGATTCACGGGGTCCTAAAAATGATGTGCGTCACATTACTTTTCGTTTCGAAGAAAAATTGCCGTATTTGCCCGGTCAAAGCGCGGGGATTATTGTTCCGGGAACTGATTCGCGCACAGGGAAACCTCACAAACTCAGACTTTATTCAATCGCTTCTGTGGGCGCTGGAGATTTGGGAGATCATCAGACTGTTTCGCTTTGCGTGGTGCGCCATTTTTGGGACAATGCAGCAACAGGTGAGAAGGGCATCCCTGGACTTGCGAGCAGTTACCTTTGTGATTTAAAACCAAAAGACCAAGCTACGATGACAGGTCCCGTTGGCCGACATTTTTTACTTCCAGAGGATTTTAAAAAGCGCGACCTTATTTTTACCGCAACCGGCACTGGCATTGCGCCGTACCGGGGCATGCTTCGGGAATTGTTTGAAACGGGCTACGAAGGGCATGTTGCACTTTACTTTGGGGTTCAGTACCGGGACGTGGCTTTGTACGATGATGAATTTGGGGCAATTCAAAAACGCCATCCAAATTTTTCCTACTACAAAGCAATCAGCCGGGAAGAAACTAATCCAAATCCAAACGAAGTGCCGACGCGGGACAACAAAATGTATGTTCAGGCGCTCATGTATGTTCATCGGGATGAGTTAAAGAAATCATTCGAGAAACCAGACACAATGATTTATTTGTGTGGCCTCAAAGGAATGGAAGCCGGGATTTTTCCGGTGCTCGAGCAAATTGGCGCTGAGCTTGGCGAAAAAGAGTCATTTGTTGCAAAACTCAAATCACGCCAGCAACTTCGAATCGAAGTGTATTGAATAATAACTCAAAAGCTCACACTCCATAAAATATGAATTTTAAGATTCGCATCGGCGAATTTTTTACTTCTTTTCTTTTGACCGCATTTCTTTTAACTGCTTGCTCAAAAGCGAGTGTTGCCCCTCACCCAAAAGTAGAAGCAGCACCTCAAATCGTCGACCGCATCACGCTCACAAGCGGTGCCGTGCTTCAAGGAACTATTGTTGAAGAAACTCCCTCCAAAATTCGAATTAAGTGGCAGGATGGAATCGTTGGATTTAGTCCAAGTGAAATTCAGTCTATTGAGCGAAATGTGTCAAGCGATGCTGAAACTTCGGCACATGGAGATTTGCAAATGCCCACGTTTGATTCTGAGGGCGGACAAAATGCTTGGCTGCCAGGCGCAAAACATATGGTTTGGTTGACAAATAGAGAGCGGCTCGGCGGAACCATTAAACGTGTTCAGGACAATGTTTTGACACTCAGGCAAAACTTAGATGGCGGAGGGGCAATTGAGCAGGATCTTGAGTTGAATCGAATTGAAAAAATCGCGTTTTGGCCTCCCATCCAGGAAAATGCCGAAGAGCGTCTTGCTGAAACTTTGAAGCAGTACCCCAGCTCGGCATTTTTAAAAGAAGAGTATTACAATGTGGTTTCAACAGAGCAGGATCCAGCCGACCTCAGGCGCTTCCTGAGAACGCTCAATCAGTTTTATCACGAGTTTCTGCTCTATTACTTTGACTTGGTTAATTTGGAAACACCTCCCGGCCCGCTTGATGTTTTGATGCTTGGCACGCGCGAAGAATTTGATGCGGTGCTCAAAGAAATTGGTTTCAATGTGAAAAGCAACCCCATCGGTTTTTATGAATTTAAAAATAAAATCCTCGTGGTCTACAACGCCAGAACCAATGCTGGTGTTGATTTGAATGTGGCAAAAGGTCAGGCATTTCGGGCTGAGATGGACGAAATGATGAAAAAAAATCCGTATGCACACGCTCAGGCTGAAATTGCAAAGGAAAAATCGGCTGACCAAGAGCTCAAAATGATGGGGGACATGCTCAAACAAAATATTCACGTGATTCGTCACGAAGGAGGTCATCAACTGTTTCATCTGCTAGGAATTACGCCGCTTGAGGTGTATGCAGGCGGCTGGCTCATCGAAGGGCTTGCGGTTTACTGCGAGACAACGCCCATTGGCGAAGTGAATGACGAGTGGCTTATGTTGCTTCGTTACGAACTTGAAGAGGGAACTTTGATGCCGCTTTCGTACCTCGTCAATTTTGCGCGCGGCACGGGATTTCATCGATTGGACCCATCGTACGCCAAGGTAGCTTACGGAGAGAGTTGGGCATTTATTTATTTCCTAATGCATGAGGGCTACCGGAATCAATTTTTCGAATTTCTGAAATCAATGAGAACGCAAGGAGCAGATTACGGAGCTGACGACGAAAAGAAACTTTTGGAGCAGCACTTGGGAGTGGTTCTTAGTGAGCTAGAACCAAAGTTTATGGATTTTGTAAAGTCGCTTGTTCAAACCCACGTGAATGAAAAAACCTACCAAACATTTCGATTCAATTTACTTCGCTCGTCGTAAGGAGTGAACGAGTAAACGGGTTCATACCACTTGATGCAGTTGTTTTTCATGTCATCCTGAGCGCCCCTACGGGGTCCCGTAGGGAAAGCGAAGGATCTAGCGCTCAGGGTAAACTCCGCGAAGGATCTAAGTTCGCTAGATTCTTCGGCTTTGCCTCAGAATGACACGCTGGATGAAGTGGGATGTACCCGGAGCAAACCATCGTCTAGCGCTTCGTGAGATTTTATGTTACATTTCTGATTTATGGAGACTAAATGCAGCGCCATTTTGATGCAGACCTAGCAAAACTCAGGGAAAAATTATTTCGGATGGGCCAGCTCGTTGAAGAAGCCGTTCAAAGCGCCGGAGAAGCGCTCATGAAGCGTGACAATCAATTGGCTCAAGGAGTAATTGAGCGAGATGAAAAAATCAATATTCTGGAAATTCAAATTGATGAACTTGGTCACGAACTCATTGCTTTGATGCAGCCTGCCGCAAAGGATTTAAGATTCATCACAATGGTACTCAAGATGAATGGCGACCTTGAGCGCATGGGCGACCAGGCAGTCAACATTGCTCAAAAAGCCATGGAACTGAACAAGGAAGCGCCATGTCTTGGTGAGTTTGACATGTCTCAAATGGTCCGGCGCGCAATCCGGATGCTCCGCGACGCGCTGGACGCTTTCTCTCATGGAGACGCTGCCCAGGCAAAAATGGTTTGTGAGCAGGATGATGAAATTGATGAAATGAATGACCGGATTAATCAGGAGCTCCAGCAGGCTTTAAAAGATGGCCGTATTCAATTTCCCCAGGCCATCTCTCTCATCATGGTCGCGCACAATCTGGAGCGCGTGGGCGATCTTGCTACCAATATTGCTGAAGATGTGATTTATGTGGCGAAGGGAATCGACATTCGCCATCACATCACAGAGCGCAGGGAAGAGTAGAACTACTCGTTTTCGTTCTCGTGGGGCGTAAGACGCATTCGGAACCGACCAATAATTTCTTCTCCGCTGCTTGCCCCTTGGTCAAATTCATTGATGACATTCGTCAAAGAAGTGACATCCTGCTCTGAAAAAATTCCATCCTGGTCCAAATCATAGAGTTCTGGAAATGATTCCTGTTGGTTTTTTTGTGCAAACCGGAAACGCGAAGCAATTTGAAGACCGGTAGAATCTTGAGCTTCCAAGCTGTCAATAATGGATTGAAATTGCCTGATGTCAAAATCATTAAACTTCATGTCATGATTCAAATCAAGAAGTCTAAACTCGCCTGCGTAAGGCTCACGTGACAGTCCTTCTTGGCTTGCAGGTAGGTTTGCTTGGGGAATTCCAATACCAGCCAGGTCTGAAACTGCCGGGACGGCAACCTCTTCATCATCGGCAAAAAGAGTTCCAGCAGAAATTGCAAATACAGTCATAAGGACAGCGAGAAAAACGCGTGTTATTTTTTGGGTTTGCATGTTTGACTCCTCCAATCATTCATTCATCAATTGAGTTGACGATTTGACTTTTGTAAATTGATGTCATTCTGACTCCGAAGGGGAAATAATCTAGCGAACGCGAGATCCTTCGCCGAACCAATCGTTCGGTGCCAGATGATGAAAGCGGCCAATCGCCGCTCGAACAACTGGCGCTGCGCTCAGGATGACAGCAAAAAGTAATTACATCTAATGGAAAGGTAGCATGCAGATTTAGATGCGTCAAATGGGTGAGATTGACAACTCTCCCTCACCCCTCTTCTCCACTAAAAAGACGGCGGATCCGTCCTCTGGCGGAAAAAGAAGAGGGGGAACTTCAAGCATTTCCTCCCCTCTTTTGTAAAGAGGGGATTGAGGGGAGTTAGGCGAAATACACAAATACTAGAATTTTGTGCTTGCTATTTCGTGTAATTACAATAGACTTTGTAAACTTTTATTGAAAGAGGTGCCCCCAAGTTGCTTTTTCAAAGAGAAAATTTCTTTTTAAAAACCGTTGCATTTGTAACGATAATTTGTTTTAGCACATCTTTACTTCCAGCTTACGGTTTTCAAACTCTTCCCTCAAGTGCATTTACTTCTCCAAAATTTTCGGAGGAAGTCCGACTTAATCCAAAATTTGAACTTGCAATCCCCGAACAATTCGGAACAATCCAGGAAATTTCATCTGGCTCA
>JAHFHD010000026.1 GCA_023247075.1 Candidatus Omnitrophota bacterium
GCTCACTCCAGTTTTAGAAGATCAAACCAAACGGGTGCTCGAACGTGCTTTGGATGCAGTAAAAAGACATTTAGCTTCTGATTCATCAGGTATTCACCCCACGGGAGAACATGGAATGACTGTGGCAGAACATCAAAGCATGATTGCGCGATTTACAAATCCTCAAAATAGAACGAATTATATTCCTCAAACGTCTAGTCAAGCAGTCGCGACCCGAGTTGAGCAAACCATCCAAGATAAAGTTGTTGAAGTTTTTCGCGCTCAAGGACTTGACCTGCTTGCGGATCAAGCAGAGCATTTTGTCGATACCATTCGTGGTCCTCCGGAGTTAACCAAAAAAGTTAAGGATGAAGCAACAGGAGAAGTAAAAGAGTATAAAGTGGTTTTTCATCTGGATGAAACGAGACCTGCCTTCGCATCTTCAACCAGCCGCACGTTTGAAGCCTTTACTCAGCAGGATGACAATAAGCAAGAGTTTCATATTTATGCCACAAGTATCCGCAGTCTTGCCCACGAGCTTTCTGAAGAAGTACTGCTTCCCAATGCTGGAATTCCAAACAACGAAAACCAGCATCACACACTTTCCTATTTCTTTGAAGCAGCGTTTAGCGGTCAAGTTGTGGTTGTTGATGGGGAAAAAGTTGCAGTTCCAAATCGCACGTTAGCTGAAATTCAAAGTTCTGCGCCTATTCGAAATAATTTAGCTTCCGATGCTTCGCTTTCGGCTGCGATGGCGCAAATTGCCGGTAAATTTTCAAGCAATTTTCCTGATGGAACCAATTACAAACGTTATGCGGAAAATGTGGCAAAAAAACTGCAATCTCTTGCAAAACAAGCTCCTCAATTTTTGACTGTAAAGCGTAATCCTGACGGACGTTTGACCGAAATCAATTATACGAACTCATCCAATCTAAGCACAGGCACTATTATTCCACGCTATGACGCTAACGGTCGGCTGGTTAATCTTGAAGGAGCAATTCCTGATTTTGTGCTCGATTATCTTTTTGCGAATGCTTTGGATTCAAGTTTGTGGGGCACAAATGTCGAAGGGGTTTCAGCAGTGCTTCAAGCGAAATCCAGACCCAACCATACGGTTGAAATAGTTGGTGCACATTCCTTCTCAGTTAATCTTTTTGATGGTGCAGCCAAACAAAGGCTTTATGTGGCAGATGCTCGTGGAGTTGTGAGGCCATCTGTTTTCTCTAAGCCCAGCCGGGGACTATTTAATTTATTAAACAGAACGAGCAGCTCGCATTTTAATGAGGTGATGGATGCTGCTACTAGAATCATCCAGGCAGTAACTGGCGGAAGAGTAGGGGACGCAGAAGTCTACACCTATTTGACTTCCAACAGCCGTGAGCAGGTATTAGGTTTGTCTTCGCGTGCATTTGCCGCAGACTTTCAGTACTTATTAGAATTAAAAGATGCAATTGATTCTGTTGGAATGTTAAGCGGCAATCAATTAAATCAAGCCGCCATGAGTTATTTAAGTGGCTTGGATACCTCCTACGAAACTTTGCGTGCGCATGTCAATCGAGTCATCAGAAATTCAGGGTTGGGCTCTGAGATTACCAATGTTCAGGAAATTGTTCAGCTTAATCTTTGGAGCGTTGACGGTGGACTCAAAACCAGAGTGTTTCAAGTGGAAGTTTTTCTAAAAGATGGCAGACGTGTGCAGTTTGCTTTGAATGTAGCGCGCGATACCACAATTTCCTCAAGTGATGTTAAAACAGCATCCGATT
Organism: Candidatus Omnitrophota bacterium; assembly: GCA_023247075.1. Taxonomy (GTDB): domain Bacteria; phylum Omnitrophota; class Omnitrophia; order Omnitrophales; family Danuiimicrobiaceae; genus JAHFHD01. The sequence continues at coordinate 1,743 of JAHFHD010000026.1, forward strand.
TTATGCATTCAAACTATGAATTAAATGAAGGTGGTCTTGCCGAAGTTTTTTCGCCGTCATCTGCTGTTGCAGTTGCGACTTTAAGCGGTCCTCAAAATGTTCAAGTGATGGCTGGTGCCTGGCTTGAAAATAGCAGAAAACTTAAAATTAAGGCGAATACAGCGTCCTTATTTTATACGATTGAGCCAAACTCAAATAGAGAAATACCCATACGCCGCGTGGAATCAAATGGGATGTGGGCTCAAATTGTCAGATTGATGACGCTTAATTCTTACATCGACTCATCCGCGGAATCAGCTTTTGTTGTTCTCACTGACATTGCCCGTAATGACTATGTTCAAATGGAAAATGGGGAGATTCGTCTTACGTGGAGCGATGGCGTCCAAGAGGTCAGAGACCCGGCCATTATTTTGGCGCGCGGTCTGCTTGCTCACGCAACAGTTGTGCGCGATGGGACATCAGAACTTACGAATGTTTATTGGGATGAACCTGAACTTGCCATTCGAGCAATTGAAACCGGATTTTTAGAACGGGCCCGGCACGTCGCTCAATCAGAAGGGCGGGATGTGAGGGAAGCGGAAATTGCCGCGCAAATTCAGTTAAATGATTTGTGGAATCAGTGTTACGCGCGAACATTGGTTACATTAAGAGATTTTGCACTTGATGAGCGAACAAGGGCGGTCATAGACCGTGCGCGCGAAGCAGTACAGGCTCATCTCGCCAGTCAATTAGACTCCACAACTCAGCGACTCATAACGCGCGACCAAGACGGAAATATTCTCCGAATTATTGACCGCGAAACCGGTATTGTGTGGGAGGAGTATGAATACTCAGAGAATGGTCAACTCCAAAACGTTACACTTTTTAATCCAGAAGCAAGCGGGCGAGTCAAAGTAGAGATCAGCCAAGATCCAGCTTTATTATGGAATGTATTTGCGCGGCAGGAAGATGGAAGCTATCAATCGGCAGGAACGATGGGTGTTAGTAATTTAATGCCTTTGGGTGATGGATTAGCACCGATTATTCAACATTCTATTAACCTTAATCAAACGGATTCAGGCATTGGCACAACCTTGAAGCAATGGCTTGCGCTCAAAGCTGCGCGAGAAGGGCGTAAGTTAAAAATTGAAGCGACTCAAAATCCTGCGGCAGCACATATTAATAATCCGCTTTTTCTTCGCAATAGCGGCTTTGAGTTTAGCAGCGCAGTATGGAACGTAAATAATCCAGAAATAAATGATGAGGTAGAGTACGGCAATCTGAGCGAAGCCGAAGTGCAGGCTATTTTGCTGGGCACACATCAATACCCAATTCCATTAGGGGAATCTTTTACTGTGAGAGTAAATCCCAATACAGGGGCGATTGAATCTAATCTTCCAGAGGGTTACACAGTTAATCTTGAAGATGGAAAATTAATCGTGCGAGCTCCACTAGAAGAAGGAGAGACTGAAGGCAAAGCTCTTGAAACAAGATATCTTGGCGCTGCCTTTTATTGGCTGGGCTACACTGATGCAGCAAGAATTGTACGAGCTCAGGTTTCTTCGATGCAGCCATCTGGAATTCATCCAACAGGTGAGCGTGGAATGTCGAAAAAAGAACTCCAAAGTCTGCAAAGACAATATGCGAATCCCAATCATGCGGAAGACTACATTCCGCCAACGTCAAATGATATCGTCGCAAATCAGGTTCAAGCTGAAATGCAGCGTGAAGTGATTAAAATTCTTCGAGGGCGCGGCCTGAGCGTGCTTGCTGATCAAGTTGAACAACTTCCAGCGCTTTTGCGCGGCCCGCCGATTACTAAGAAGGTGGGTAGTAGAAACTACACAGTCGTTTTTCATTTGGATGAAACAAAATCCAGCTTTACTTCTTCAACTCCACCCCATCGCACATTTGAAGCATTCACTCATCAAGACAATGGCGCGCAAGAATTTCATATTTATGCAACAAGCGCGCGAGGGCTTGTTCATGAACTTTTTGAAGAGGTCTTGCTTCCCAAAACATCCATTTCAAATACCAACAATCAATATCACACAATCAGTTATTTTCTTGAAGCAGTCTTTGGAGCATCGATTGCAACAGTTAACGCTGGCGGGATCTCTAAAGTGGCCATTCCAAACCGCACTCTGTCTGAAATTCGAAGCTCTCTCGATGTGAAAGATCGCTTCAAGTCTGAGCAAGCACTTCGAGAGGCCATTGAAGAAATTAAGTCGAAATTTCCCGGAAATACAGCGGTAGAAAAAGCTTTGAGACTTTATGGAATTGACATTGCAAAGGCCATTCAAGATGAATCTGCTAAGGGGTACGAGCGCGCCTTTACAGAATTGATTTCAAAGTTTGCTTATGGATCTTATGAAGATCTTGCTCGTAAGACGGGTGTTTCGGTTGATGTGTTGCGTGAGCTTTTTTTTGCTGGAACAATTGACCGGCCGACTTTTAACCAAATCATGATGAAATTAAATATTGTTGATGATTTTTCAGCCGGAACAATGGAGAAGTCAAATTGGGGTAAGCGTCTTGTCAGCGGTTATGAACAAAGTAGTGCGGGGGATTGGATATTTGATTTGGCAGATCAAAGAGGTATGACAAACATAGCCTATGCCGATTGGATTGGATATCACGAGCAGGGGTACAGCATTGCAGGGTGGAAAGGCAGAATGACGCGAGAACTGCTTTATGTCATTGCAAAGCGCGAAGGATGGAATGAACAAGAACTTTCTGCATGGTCACGAAGATTATTGGGGCGCCCCATGACGCCTAATGAAAATTTTTACTTCTTTGTTTTAAATCAATATTTTAAAAACCGGGACACCGAACCATTATTTAAAGGCAAAGAGTCCAGAGTCAATGTGATTGAAAAGGCGCTTGATGATTTTGCAGAACAAGTCAGCGAGACTGAACCCATGTCGGGAGAGACCATTTATGATATGACCCGAGGGCAAAAGCAGGTCACCCAAAGACTTTTTACAAAAATTCTTTCGTCATTTGTGGATTCCTTGACTGAAGCTAAAGCATTGGAACTTTCTAGAAGTTTTGGGTTAGGTGACTTATTGACAAGGGAAACAGTCATCGCTGTTGCGAAAGCTGGCGGCTGGAGAATTATTCGAACCATTGCGGCGGCACAAAGGCTGATGGGAGAAAATTATCGCGGTATGCGTACCGCTTTTTCATTATTTGCTTTAAATCGTGAAGCGGATTTCGGTGCTTTTGCAGAAGCAATTGGAGAATCAAGAGAGACCATTATTCGGATGGCCGGTGGCAACAAGCCAATTACGCCTACGCTGATGAGTCGAATCATTCAAGAAATTAGAAATGCTTACCCCAGGTTGACTCCGGAAGAAGACGAAGTTTTAAATAAACGATTTAAGATTGGAGTTGATCAAAGGGCCGGCGGCGACATCAGCAGGGGATTTGAGGGCGAAGAAGGGGAAGCGGCACGGGAGAAGATTGAAAAAGAAAATGCGGCGGTTAAAGCCGCGGAGCTTGCCAAACCACCCAGTGAAAATATGGTGGCTTACGCACAGGAAACAATGGATCAATTTCTTACTGAAGAAATTGAGAGAGATGGCCAAAAAGTGACATTTGAAACCGTGATTCGCAAGACGCTTAATGCTGAGGGGGTTGAAGGTAGTGAAATCGATCTCGCGATTTCGAAATGTCGCGACCTTGAAAGTTTTTTTAACTTGTTTTTTGCCCGGGTGGAAGGTGAGAGCAAATTTTTTGTTGGTACTGAAAGTGCGCTTGGCGTGAATATCCTCAGACACTTAAAAGCGGCTGAGGAAGCAGAGGGCGCAAAATACTTGTCTGTCGAGTACATCCTTCATGAAATATTGGAAGGGGTCAGCCCGAGTTTGTCTCATGAAAAAATAATTGGAATAACTGGCGCAATTCTCCGTCGCTTTGAAACTAATCCGCTTGGGGTGGAAATAAGAAACTTTATTGATTTAGAACTCGTCCACCAATTAGACCCCAAAACCAATCGGCTCGTGATTCGCGACCACAACGGCAACGTCTTCCGTGTGGTTGATCCCGCAACTGGCGTGGTGTGGGAAGAGTATGAGTATCGAGCTGACAATCCTAATGTCGTTCAAACCGTTTGGCTTTACAACCCAAGTGAGGACAGGAGAATCCGTGGGGAATATCATTCTGCTGATAATAAGTGGTTTTTTTATTGGGACAGCAGTCATGAGAGCATTGGAAATCGAACAGTATCCTACACGCCGGACACTATTGTGTTGGCTGGGATTACAATAACAGATGAGGGAAAAGGGGTGGCCACTACTATTAACAGATGGTTCGCGTTGAAGGCCGGCAGAGAAGGAAAGAAAATAAAAGTCATGAATGTTGCAAGCCCTATTGCCGCGCATATCTTGGTCCCGATTTTTAAGTATGATTCGTCTTTTGAATTAAGAAGTTATGAGCGTGGCCATCCTCTTATTCGTGAAGGTGTTGATGAAGCAAGTGTTTCAGACGTTCTTTTAACACAGACACGTTATTTTGTAGATAACGGTGTAGGAGTGACGGTCTACTTTGATTCTTCGACAGGGAAAATAAATATTTCAACAAAAGGGTATGTGGGATGGATTGAAGACGGGAAACTTTTCTTGAACCGGATTGCAACGGATGGGAGTGGCGAGGATACTCCTATGGATCTCATATTTGACCCTACCTTTATATTTTTTGGCAGTCCAGATGTCGAAAGAATTTCGCTAGCGCAGAATGAAGAACGCGAGCGCACGATTTTGAGCCAGCATATTGACGACCTTGAAAATCCAGAAGATGTTCTCGGGTTCCTCGAAGCTCAGGTTCAGGAACAAACCGTAGATGACGCCGTGATGAAGCGTGCGGTTCAAATTTTGGGAAGCCTTCCTCAAACTGGACATTCAGTTCTCACCGTAAGCCCCGAAGTGATTGAACGAATCAGACAAGATTCTGAGTATCCAGATATTTCAACTGAGGGAGGAACTTCCCCAATCTTGCTCAATAATGGATTGATTATCCGACCTTCTGATTCAGCGCTTACTCTTGAAGCGCAAGCCCAGAATTTATTTCGCATCGCGCTCTCTCGCGGGCAGTCTCTTACTTATGACGAAGTATTGATTCTTCTGCTCATATCCCTGCAGCGAGAAGGGAAATTAGCTGAGCGATACGGCGTTGATTCTTGGCAGGCAAAGACTGGACAGAGTTTGGCGTGGCTTGAATTAGCGGGGATCTCTTTTCAAGGACTTGCCATTCAGCACACGAACGGAGGGGAACTATTCATCAGAAAAAATAACGAGGTGATTTTTCATTTAGAAGATGCGAAAACTTTAGAAGCCTGGCAGCTATTTGCATATTTAGGAAATTATTTGGACCCCAACTTTCTTGCTCACCAGCAGCCGCTCTTTTTAAAAGAGGGTCGGGGAATCGTGATGAGGTCTCCTGATTTGAATCAGCTCGATTCCTTCAGGGCGGCTGAGATAATTGAAGAGTTGTACAAGACAGGAGTCAAATGGGGGGATCGCCGGCCATCCCGGGATGAAATCGAAAGACGTTTGCGTGACAATCCCCAAGGACACAGCATTTTAGTCAACGAGCGCGGCGGGATTGAAGGAATCATTTACAGTAATATTTTGAAAGGGGATTCTGTTTACAGCCTTCCGGATAAATGGGATCAAGTGTCTCAAGCCGCACCGATCCCAAATGGGAATATCCGAGCCGATTATGATGTGGCAAGTATCGCGGAAGGGGTTCGGGCAAGTGTTTTTATTCAACATCAAAATAAAATCAATGGATATGAAGAACGAGAATATCTTTTTGCTTACAGCCGTCCAGCCCGCTTTAAAGCATTTTATGACCAATATGCCCAAGATTTTAGGGATGAGTACGGTGTCGAGCTTTCCATTAACCATTATCTTGCCGCAAGAGATATCTCAAAGGAGGATCTGGGGGCCAATCCGACGAGAAAAGAAATTTTTGACCGGATTTTTGCTTATTGGATTCATCAGCTTGACGGACGTTTAAAACCAGGTGAAAACTGGGCCATGCGAGTTGAATCCATGGACGATGGCTCCCTTACGAATAGCGCCGATGATCAGTCCAATGATCATATCATTGATCAACTTTATGATTTGCCCGCCTACTTTAAATCGCATGGTTATGTGCATGATGATTACCTTGCTCTCCGCCTTCATATAAGAGCAGGGGCCAGAGTAGTGCGCATTCTTCCTGAAGGACGTCCTGAGGATATCGAATCACGTGGTTACAATATTGTGATGGATTATGAAGGAGTGGGGCTGATCCAGGAAGTTGCCGATGCGTCCATTCCGCTTAGTCGGGTCTTTGAATATCTCAGAGATGCTGAAGAGAATGGTTTTGATCTCGCCTGGAGAAATGATCAAGCTAAAGTTTTAAATGATGCGTTTCCAGGGGCTGGGGATGTTTACCTTCAATATAGGTCTGGCCGCGATGCACGGCTTGAAGCTCATCAATTTGTCAAGACGGCTGTTGAACAGGGTGTGGATGTCATTGAAGTACTCAAAGTGTGCCTTGAAGCCAAGTTGATCACGGCTGAGTTTTACCAGGAAGCGTTATCCGTTTTTAGGCTCCACCTCATTGAAAGTTTACCTCCTGAAAGTTTTCCTGATCCATCCAGCGGCCAGCAAATGGCAGGTCGGGCGTTCGACCTTCTCGCTGCGTTCCATGAGGGAAGGGGACAAGAGGCGCTTCAAAACTGGCTCTCCCAAAATGACACTCCTGATAAAATTTCTATATTCCAATCCATATTTTCTAACGCGATTTATCAAAAAGGTATCGACGATATCCTCAAGTTCCTTTCAAACTCAACGAACGCCGGCCATCGCTCAAAGCTCTGGGCATTATTAGTTGCACTCAAAACAACGGATGAGAGACAAAACTTTTTATCCGCTGTGTCCATTCATGAATGGATTGATGCGCTGGAGGATGGGAGTGGCCCGGATTACTTCATTCGTCTCAAAGAAGCTGTTGCCGCGTTAAACGTCATTGCCTACAAGGCTCCGTTTTCTGACTTCGCAGTTTACCAGTGGAGCCAGCAGAAACTGGATGAAGTTGCCAAAGCAATTCAGGAAACCGATGCATTGATTCATCATCGCGGTTTAGCGATGAAGGACGGATTTATTGCTGTCAGCCGTTTTGATGAGGGCCCCGATCCTGAAGATCCTCAAGAAATGGAGCTTCTATCGGTTCTGGGCGCTTCAGATTGGCAGACAGCGGATCCCGCCACGCGGGAACGATTTCAGGAATTAATGGCTTATGCCACGGCTCGACACGAACTTCATCATCAAGCATTGGATACCCTTCTTAAAACAAATCCAGGCCTGGTTCGAGCAGTTCTTTTGTCGAGGGGCATTACCGAAATTAATGGGAAGAGAATAGAATTTTTAGAAGGTGGTGAACTGAGTCTTCTTCTTGCGCGTTCAGAAGCCTTAAGAGAACTCGCTGAGGAAATGGCAGAATATGAAGAGTGGTCAACTCTTTTTGAGGGTTTGAGCGCTTCAAGTGAAAATCCGGAGCGGCAAAAGTTTATGGACGGTTTGCTCGGGCGTCGTCTGAGAGCGCTTGAGCCAATCTATTCATCCAGCGATGAGTCTGCTCAAGATACACCTGCCCAGGCGCTTCAACGAGCCATCAAGCAGCTTGAAGTGGAAAATAGCTTCCTTGAGCCGGGCTTATTGGATGTTTTATTTTCAAGCCGATCCGCAGTGATAGCCAGAGTTATTCATCATACCCTTCAAGGGAATAATCATTTTGCGCGAGGTAACTACCAAGCGGCGGAGCGCCATTTTTTAAAAGCACTTGAGATAGGCGCTGAGTCCAACATAACGTTTCCTGTTCGCAGGTATTTAGCCGACCTCTACCTACACCGTGCTTATTTGGCCGAGGATCATCAAATGCAAATGCGCTATTGGGAGGAAGTGGTAAAGGTCTCTGAAGAAAATCAACGGCTTATCGAACGATACAGAAAGAAAACTTCCCAATCTCAAATAAAACATCCCTTGGAACTCGACAAAACTGAAGGGTTTAATTTGGTCAATCTGGCAACAGCTTATGAGCTTATGGGGCAAAGAAGAAAGGCGCTGGCTCTTCTGGTTAAAGATCCCGATGCAGATACCCTTGAATTAAAAGAGGTGTTTCATGATGCTTGGCCCGCTCGCGCCCTTCTTTTAAAAGTGCGGTCAAGGCTGGATGATGACAATGAATCATTTTCAATATCTCAAATCGGCAATGATTCTTTTGTAAGTGGGCTTGTTTTGGATGAAAATCAAAATCCTACGGTAGCGACGATGATAGATAAAGCGGGGAAGCCGCTTAGGAGTTTAGAACTTACGAAGGCAGGTAATGTCGATGTTCGGGCTGATTTAGATGTTCTTGGAGGCGAGCTTGAGGAACCTGAAAATTCCATCAATCAAGCAATTCTTGAAGGTTGGCGAACTCACGCGCCGCCGAGTGGGCTTCCTCTTTACACTGCAGACCCTCAGCCTGAGCATGGGAATTGGACAGCTCATGCGCCAAAAGATTTGGAAGTTTTAATTGCTCACGTGGGTCTTGACCACCTGCCTGCTCAACTCCAAGCCTTAATATTTTCTTTCCATGAAGAAGGTCACCGGCAGATTGACCGTGGCACTCTCACGCTCACTCCCATAACCGAAGGCGAGGGATCTCCTGCGATTCAAGTCGAACGCGAAGGTCAAACGCCCATTATTCTTCATCTCACCCATGCAGAAGCCATTGCAATTTTTGAGCGAGCACAAAATTCTTCTGACCCCAATCATTACCTTCTTTGGGCGATGTCGCGCCAAATGTTTACAGCGCTTGATCAAAATCTTTCTGAGTCACTCACTCGCATTACAGATGGCTATCATTTAACAGCGATTCGCCAAGCTGCTGGACTTACTCAAGAGGAATTGGCAAATGAATCAGGAATGTCGAACTCATTACTTAACAAAATAGAGAGTGGCCTGCTGGCTATCACCACCACAAATCGCCTCAACCTCACGCTTGCCCTTCTTCCTCGATTAAATGATTATCCAGAAGCTCAGAACTGGCTGCTTACCCGATTACAAACGATCTTGAGTGAAGCAAGCATTGAAGACTCAGTCATTGATTCTGAAGTGACCCGCCAATTAGACCCTCAAACGAATCGTCTTGTCATCCGTGACCACAACGGCAATGTGTTTCGCGTGGTGAACCCCGCAACTGGCGTGGTGTGGGAGGAATACGAGCACTCAGAAACTGGCGAACTTCAAAACGTTACCCTTTTTAATCCCGAAGTAGGTAGGAGAGTGAAAGTAGAAATCAACCAAAATCCAACTTTATTATGGAATGTATTTGCGCAACAAGAAGATGGAACCTATCAATCAATAGGAAAAATAGGGGTGAGTCATTTGATATCTTCGAGTAACAAAACTCAGCCAGTAGAGTTGCATTTTATTGAACTCACTCAAAAAGGCTCAGGCATGGGTACAACTTTACTGCAATGGCTTGCGCTCAAAGCTGCGCAAGAAGGGCGTAAATTAAAAATTGAAGCTGTTCGAAATCCCGTAGCCACGCACATTTATGATCCGCTTTTTCTTCATATTCATGACTTTGAATTTAGCAGCGTAACATGGGATGTAAATAATCCAGAGACCCATGAGGATGTAGATTACGGCAATCTGAGTGAAGCCGAAGTGCAAGCTATGTTGTTGGGTGCAAATCAATACCCAGTTTTATTAGGGGAATCTTTTACTGTGCGAGTGAACCCCAGCACAGGGGCAATTGAATCTAATCTTCCAGAGGGTTACACAGTTAATCTTGAAGATGGAAAATTAATCGTGCGAGCTCCACTAGAAGAAGGAGAGACTGAAGGCAAAGCTCTTGAAACAAGATATCTGAATGCTTCTTTCTTTTGGTTGGGTTACACCGATGCGGTGAGAATTTCGCGAGCGCAAAATGAAAAACGCGAGCGCACGATTTTAGGCCAGCATATTGATGACCTTGAAAATCCCCAGAGCGTTCTAGATTTTCTTGAAGAACAAGTCGTGGGGCAAACCGTAGATGACACCGTGATGAAACGTGCAGTCCAAATTTTGGGAAGCCTTCTTCAAACTGGACATTCAGTCCTCACCGCAAGTCCCGCTGTGATTGAGAGAATCAGACAAGATTCTGAGTATCCAGATATTTCAACTGAGGGAGGAACTTCCCCAATCTTGCTCAATAATGGATTGATTATCCGACCTTCTGAATCAGCGCTTACTCTTGAAGCGCAAGCCCAGAATTTATTTCGAATTGCGCTTTCGCGCGGTGAATCGCTGACTTATGACCAAGCGCTCGCGTTATTACGCGTGTCCTCCATGCAAGTGCGGGGGTCTGTTTACACCACTAACGAAGAAGCCCAAACAAATGCATCAGATGATTTAAAGAATCGTGCAAGAACAGCCGCTCAGACAAATCCTGGAACCGTACTTGTCTTTGCTGGTAATGCTGCTGCAAGTGAATTTACAAATGAGGTGATTGGTGCTGGAGCAAGTGACCAGCATGACACCATTAGAAAACAAGCTACAAGAATCGGAAGTGAAAATCATGCTGACGGAGACTCCGTTCAAATGAATCATCCCGTATTTGGTGAAGCACCCAAAGGCTTTAGAGTTACAAAGAATCAAGAAACTCTTGGCAACAGAACATTCCTCATAGATCAAGCGCTTGTTACAACTGATGGTAACTTTATCGCTAATCTTCAAAGAGCAGTTCAATCAACATCCAAATTACCGAATGACAGTCAACCCTTTACCATCATTGCTGTTCCATTCATAATTTCAAGTGACGGAACCGAAGCATTTTTTCATGATGCAGGCGACCACGAAGGCAATAGAGTCATCTTCGTCAGTAAACGCCTGCTTGCCAAAGTAAATGAACTCAATGCACTTCTCCCGGGCGCAGGTGACATTTACCTTCAGGTCTGTATTCTCGAACATGAACTCCGGCATGAAGCAGGTGTTAAAGGGGATGAAGCTGCTTATCAAAGATTTGATGTACAGAGTCTGATTACTCTCGTTCATGACCACGTTCCGCCGATGAGTGTTGTTGCTTTTGCCAATTTTTTAAGTCAGCAAAAAGTAATTACAACAAATTTCAAAGAAGAAATTCTAAATAGACGAATTTTTAACGTTTACCAAAATTCGGTAAGAACGGCTACCTATAAATCCCGTTTTCCCCAAGCGGCATTAGATGGATTAGATGGAACCGTCAAAGGGGCATATTCTGATGCAAAAGGTCGTGTGCATCTGGGAAGAGAGGAACCTTGGATGACAAATCGTCTTTATCCCAATGCGCAAGTTGAAATTGATTTCGAGCATGGCTTGGCTGTACAGATTAGAATTTTTGATCAAGAAGGAAATTTGGTTCACACCGAGAATCTTGGCCGCGTCTTGGATTATGACGGAAATTTGGTGGATGTTTACAATTCAGATATTTCCAATGCTCGTTTGAGAGGGATGCATAAACAAACGATTAAAGGGAGGAGTCTAGATCGTGATGCTGTTCTCAAGCTGGCGGGCAGGGAATGGATTTCCTTTGATAAGGAAAAATTTGCCAACGCTCAAGTTGAAATTGATGTGGAGTATGGCTTGGTTGTCAGGGTAAGAGTGCTTGATCAGGAAGGGCGCGTCGTTGAGGCTAATGAACTTGGCCGCCGCGGAGGCGAGCATCTTGGCCGCATTGAAGATTTTAATGGAAACGTTGATGAAGTTTTTAATGTGGAAGTGAGTTCCGAATTGCTGGCAGGCTTAGACAAAAAGATGATTAAAAAGAAGTATTTGTCTAATGGCATGTTGAACCTTGGCGGTGAAGACATCATGTACAGTAACTATGGAGATGCGGAGGTTGAGGTTGATATTGAGAAGGGTAAAGTGGTGCGGGTCAGGGTTCTTGATGATGAAGGTCTTGTGATTGCGACCATAGAGTTCGGCCGTATTTATGACAGGGAGGGAAAGCTTGTTGACACTTTCTATGACCGATTGTCTCCGCAACGCTTAGCGGCGTTAACTGATCACACCATTCGCAATGTTTATACGGATGCGAAAGGTGATGTCCGAGTTGGTGAATCCGAGCCGTCACAAAAAATGCCTGATCATCCGGAATCTTTGGTAGAAGTTCATATTGTCAATGGAAAGGCCGTGTCCAGTCAGCTTGTTACTTTTGATGACCTTGTTCAAGACTTGAATGGTGCGGATGAAGAAAAAATTCTTTCTGCCATCTCTGCTTTAAATGAAATGGGCACACGGGAAGCATTGCTTGCTTTAGTCAGTTTTTTAAATCCATCCAATATTGAACATTTCGTTTCACCCGAAGTGTTTGAGTTCTTAGACAAGTTTAATGATGAACTTCCTGATGACCTTGACCCCGGAGTTTTTACCGCGATTCAGACTTTTAGGGGCTTGCAGCAAACGGCTCGTATGATTATCAATAATTTTCCGAGGCCGACGATTTTGCATCATGAAAACTTTATTCCAGTTTCAAACGAAGTTTTTGACACATTCGCTCGCCGTTTCGGACTAGATGAAGCAGCTAGGGCTCGAGGATGGATTGAACTCAGGTCAGGCACCGTTTTGGTATTATCCCGCGCTTACATGACGCTTAATCATTTTGGAGAATTAAGGGTTGGATTAAAAGGCAGTGATTTAACACAATTTACCCGTGTTTACCGACCAAACGCTGAAGTTGAAATTCATAGTGAGGGTGACCATGTGAGTTCGGTCAGGCAAGTGTCTCGGATTTATCAGGATGGAACGCTGCAAGAAACTTTTTATGATGAGAACTATGACCCACAGCAGTTCTCTGAACTTTACAATGTCACCATTGAAGGAATTTACACCAATCAAGACGGTGCGGTAAGAATTGGCCTGAGAAATAGTGACCCGGCATGGATTGTCTTAAGTGAATTCAAAAATACAAAACTTTCAGTTGATGTTGAACATGGCAGAGTTGTGCGTGTGCGTGCATTGAATGTTGAAGGAGGAGTTGTGAGAACCTTCGAAGTGAATCCACTGTCAGGGGGCTCTCCTTTTTCCGGAGCTGATTCGATTTTTATATTAAGCCAAATTGATGCTTTAGCAAACAAAACGGATCGAGAGAGTCTGGACTCTTTGTTAACTCTTTTAGGAGGCATCGTAAGTCAGAATTCATCCAATCAACTGTTGATTGATCGAGCGGTCGATGCGATATCCAGATATTCTTATTCTTCTTTAAAGCTAGATCAAACTGGAATCCCGGTCAGCGATCAAGTGCTTGCAATATTTGCGGGTCGGTTATCGGTACCAGTAGAAGCACTTCACTCCATCGCAATGGAAGGCGGGGTTGTTTTGGTGCAAGCGCGGTTAACAGAATCTGAGCGTCTGGATGCGGCACGACACGCTTATGTCAGGAATGTGATAGTTCAGATTGCCGGATCAACAATTTTGGTTGATTCAAGCCTCAGAAATATCTTTGCAACCGGTGAAGCTTTAATTGGAGAAGTATCATCTGAGGTTAAATCTTGGAGGGCTTTATCAAGCTTTTTATTTGGGGGAAATGCTGCTTACAGAGCAGAACATAACATACTGGTAACGGAAGCAATATCGCGTCTCATTGCGCTTGATTCGAAAATCAAACAAGGAATCGCACTAACGACTAAAGAAAGATCAGAGTACGACGCTTTGCTCACGCGATTAAATTTGAATGACCATATTTTCGCCGCCATCACTTCAGAAATCAACGCTAATCTTAGATTACGAGGCGTTTCTTTTCCAACTGCTACAGTAGCGTCAACGGGCATCAACGATTTTGCCAAAAATTTAATCGGAATGGTTAGAAATTCAAATACCATTTTGAACACTGAAGTTTCCAATCGATATCAGACTGGCCGTGACTTGGTGGCGGCTGCGCAGGAGGCAGATCTTGATTGGAATGATTTGGCGGAAAGTTTATTTGGAGACACCATTGATACCCGCCATTCTGCTTTGGTTAATGAGCTTTTGGCTCAAGTTGTTAACTTAGAAATAAGTATTCAGATGGGGATTCGCATCGACAGGGACTATTACAATTATTTAAACGAACATTTTATGAATAATCCAGCGATGAGTGATTTATTTGAAGAAGTGATGGCGCGTTATGAGCAAAGCCATCCGAATTTTTCAAATGGCTCTTCAAACGGCGGCCGGCCCTCCCAAATTGGAAATGATTCTTTTGTAAGTGGTGTTGTGATGGATGAACAGGGAACGCCCGTGAGAATTCAAATGCAAGATAAAGCAGGGCGGCCGCTTATGAGTTTGGAGCTTACGCCGGCCGGCACGGTGGATGTTGCAGCTGACTTAAACACGCTTCAAGGTGAGCTCGATGATCCAAGCAATGCAATCCATCAAGCCATTCTAGAAGGACACAGAAGTCACGCGCCACCAAATGGAATTCCTCTTTATGTTGCAGACCCTCAGCCTGCGCATGGCAATTGGACAGCTCACGCTCCAAGGGATCTCGACATTCTGATCGGGCACGTAGGTCTTGAGCGTCTTTCCCCAGAACTCCGGGCATTAATTTATTCCTTCCATGAAGAAGGTCATCGTCAGATTGACCGTGGTCATTTATCTCTAACAGCCATTCCGGGATCGGAAGGAGTTTCTCCAGCTATTCTTATTCAATATCAAGGCCGTGAACCTGTTACGCTTCAATTAACCAATCCAGAAGCTCAAGTCATCTTTCAAAAAGCTCAAGATTCAAACGACCCCAATCATTACCTGCTTTGGGCCATGTCGCGCCAAATGTTTACGACGCTTGATCAAAATCTTTCTGAGTCACTCACGCGCATCACTGACGGTCATCATTTGGGAACGATTCGGAAAATGACAGAATCCACTCGAGCCGAGCTAGAGAATTTAACGGGAATACGCACGTCGCATATCAGCAGAATTGAACTTGGCAATGAAGCTCTCTCACTTTCAAATCGCCTAAAAATTACCCTCGCCTTACTCCCTCGATTGGGGAATAACCTTCAAGCTCAAGCCTGGTTAATTTCACGATTGGAAACTATTTTGCGTGAAACAACTGACATCAGGGAGCTTTCTCTTGCTCCTGCAATCCTTACTGAAGTTGAACAAGCCGCTCAAAATACAAATAGAAAACTGAGTCCTCAGACGGCTGAATTTTTAGCCAGTCTTCCCGTGCTCCGAATCGAAAGAATCCACTCTATTCTCACTCAAACACTTAACTCTAACGCTCAGGATGGAGCAAAGCTGAGAGCGATTCGACAAGCTTTAGGCCTCTTCCTAAAAGATCTTGCAGGTGCTACTGGAATATCTTTACCCATCATTAACCAAATTGAACTGGGGGATGCAACCATTACAACGGAAAATCGTCTGAAACTAACTCTTGCCTTACTGCCACAATTGACGAGCTACCCCGAAGCTCAAACCTGGTTGATCTCGCGACTAGAGAATATTTTTAATTCGGCTGCCAATCTTGAAGGTCTTTCTATTTCACCTGAAGTGATTACTCAGGCTGAGAATTTGGCGCAGACGAATCCATCTTTAGCGGCTCTTCTCGACCTTAGAATGGAAAGAATTCATGCCATGCTTACTGAAACACTGAACTCTAACGCTAAGGCTGGCGCAAAGCTGAGAGCGATTCGACAAGCTGCAGGACTTACTCTTGAAGAACTTGCGGAACGAGCAGAAATATCCGCATCATATTTAGGACAAATTGAAAGAAGCGGAGATGATCTCACCCTTTTTGCTCGTCAACACCTTACGCCAGCTCTTTTGCCTTTGGTAGTGAGTTATCCTGAAGCGCAAGCTTGGCTCGATGTGGAAATGAATGGCGGTTTCTCGCGGTTTCTCCGTTATTTAAAAATGGGAACCATCGGTGCTCTTCTGTTTATGTCCATGTCCTTTTTGTTTGGCGATACGAATGAACGGAATCTTCAGATTGGAATTGGAAATACCCCGGCTATTTCCGAACAAATCACTCAGATAAGAGACTTTTTAAACGGCCCTCTTCTTAGTTTGACTGATTCCATCAATGCAAAAACACCGTCTGCTTCCCTGAACATCAACGATCTATTAAAGACAGCCGAAAGCATTGATCCCGGACTTCGCGAACCTGTAGAAAGACTTCTTCTACTTGCGACTGCCGCAGAAATAAATCCTAATCAAATCTACAGCCTCATCAATCAAATGAACCCACTTTTAATTCCAAAAGGCTTCTATATTTATGCTTCTTACCATTCTGGAAATCTGAGCTTGACGCCTCTAGTGATTACCGGGAAAAATCAAAGCGCTTTAACGATTGCGGGCCAGCATATCCCCGTTGTTTTTTATTCGAAAATGAATGGCAATCGAATTCCTGCGAACGGTCTAGCTAATTATGGTTTGAAATTTATTTTTATAAGGCAGGACGTTGAGCTTTCTCACGAACAGCTTTTTCTTATTCGAAGCCTTGATTTGAATGACATGGGTGTCTTAGACCAAGATATTCTCAAAGAGTATTTTCGCGATACGCTTCATCACGAGACGCGTCATTTTCATGATCATCTCCAGGGCCTATTCAAGAATGATGTTTTTCCAAATTCTGATGTTGCGGCACATTTTGAATATATTCCAGAAAAATTACGTTTAATCGCCGCAAGTCAAACATCGGCTTTCTTATATGAAATGTCGCTTTCAAACATACCGCATTTTCATTTAGATCGATTCTTTAATTATTTAAGTCAATCGGATGAAGAGGGCGACTACGTCTATCGCATTATTTCAGCCCGTCTCAGGTTAAAAGCAGTTCAGCAGGGTCTTATTCCGGCGGGTGATTATGGAAATATTAATCCTCAAACAATGACGAATGAAGAGTTTATTGCAAAGGCAAGACCCAGTTTTGACGCGCTTATGAAGTTGAGCGCTGAACAGCTTAAAAATCTCGCGACGCAAGCTTTCCAGGATATTTTTGAAGAGGAACCTAAAGAAATTGTGGATGTTGAGCCTCTTCTTCAAGGTAGCAATCCGGACGGCAATTTCCTCCTTCAGGATATTGCCAAAGGACTTTATCTTGAAAGAATGTTTGAAGGTCTGGACGCGAAAAGTCCGGAGCCTGAACTTTTGACAACGAGCGGTGCCATGGGCAAAGGCACAGCACTTGAAGACATGAAGGCTGGGAAAGTCCCGACAGAAGCTTTGAGCTCGGAAGAAGAACAAATGGTGAGAGATTCCATTGAGGAATTGCAAGCAGCGGCAGATGCACTTAATGATAACGACCCAGACAAAGCTTTAACGCTCGCGCTCGTCGCCAATCTCACAGAGGCTTTGGCGAATAACAAAATCACGAAGTTCGACGCGATTACGCGAGGCAGCGAAGATTATTTGCGGGCTTTTTACCACAATGGCACCGATGAAATTTCTCTTTCAAAGGAATTCTTTCAAGCAGGCCATCCGCTTGCCCAGAACCGGGCAAGAGTTCTGATGCGTGAAGACTTAATCCGAATCGGTAAATCTCAAAGTTATGAAAAACACCGGGCGTTTTATCAGGGATTTCAAACCCGGGTGCTGGGTGATTACAATCCGTTCAGACTTGACGCAAGAGCCGACATTGAACTCGAGCTGTTTAATGCTCCTCAAGGCGGACTCGCTCACGCTCAAGCTTTCTCCCAAAGTTTTGAAGGCTACACAGAAGAAGAAAGGTTGGAAGTGATCCTAAAGATCATTGAACGGGCGAGCTCTGAACCCAATGATCAAGCAGCATTAACGAATGCCTTAACCGTTTTATCTGAAGATTTCGCGCAAGATGAAGAACGCCGGGAAACTATTGTGGCACGTCTCGGCAACATAACACAAACACAAAGAGAAGCGGCTCGGGATGCTTTTCAAAATGGAACGCTTTTAGAAAATGATTACAATCAAATACTTTTGCTTCTGGGTCAAGTTGAAAGGCAGGCAGTGGCCTTGAGTTTAGAAGCTCAGGAAGAAACTTCACTCGAAGAAGCCGAAGAAACCGCTCAAGTGATGCTCAGTTCATACGCTGCCAGCGGTTCAGTGGGACTCATGTCTTATTTGCAGTCGCAAGGTGCAGCGCCAACCGAAGGAGGAATTCAAGCTTTTTGGCAAAGTGGTCTTGGAAAATCAATTTCTCAAGCGCTTGATTGGTTAAGAAATTTATGGAATGGCGATATTCTTCCCGCAATTCAAAATGCTTTAAGCTGGCTAAAAGATTTCTGGAATGAAACTTTAGCGCCCAACTTAGCCGAGTGGATTCAATACTTTAAAGAATTATGGAATGAGCAGCCTGAAATTGTGCTTGGAGGAATTGCGGCAATTACCCTTTCAATTGTAGGAATGAAAGTTCTCAAGCGAATGTTTATGCCTGTCGGAACACCCATTAACTATCAAGAAGATTTACAGACATTCCTTAAAACAGGAACCGGAGCAAACCATCCTTACGTCTTTATTGGAGCTGAAAAAGGTTATGAACAAACTCTTGCGCTTCCAGAAATGGATGACCGGGGCATGAGAAATTATCTTGCGAGTTTGTCGAGAAAACTTGGGAAAGAATGGGAGCCCTATTCATCAAATGACTCACGAACCCATGAAGGATACCGTGGAAAAATGACTGATTTTGGAAATGGCAAGCGCGGTATCACTTTTCAAGTGGATGGTTTGCAGAACAAAAGCAAATTAGTGACGTACTTGCTTTATGATGAAGCTCAAGGCGGGTTCTTGCACAAGCCGAAAAGAGTTTCTGTTACGAACGGAAGATTCTCACCTAGCGGCGTTGTGATTTCAAGTGAAGCGACAGACCTTGAGCACGAAGCGTATCACCAGAAAGTGGATGCAATTCCTGTGCTGTATCAAATTGCGCGGGATTTAGCAGACCGGCTTAAGCTTGATCAAGTCCCAACAATTTTAAGCAGTATTCCGGAAGAGGCGTTGCAAGGAAAGCGGGAATTTGCTCTGAAAGCAATGGTGCAAGCTCTCATTGAACGAGAGGGATTAGAGCCGGATGAAAAAGGAAATATTATCTTGAATCTTACAAGCAGTGAAGCAGGTGCTCGGTATGTTGTGGCAACTTCGGATATCGATTCCATCACCGGAGAAAGGACGCTTCTCTTGATTGACCCGGCTTTTGGTAAGAACCACGCGGGCAGAACCCGCTCGCAAGTCTACGCACGTAATTTTGGAATGGCGATTCATGAATACACCGAGCTTATGATTTGGAAAGGCGTTGAAAAGAAACTGATTGATCGAGAAGAAATTGATTCCTCAAGTACTCGGGGTCCCCCGCCTTACCGAAACATTAGTGAATGGTCAGACTCGCCGGGAAATCGTTTAAAAGCTATTTCTCTAGGCAATTTGTTTCATACTTGGGGGCTTTACCGGGAAGCTCAATTCTTATCTCGCTTAGCCTATTTAAGTGAAGAGAGTGGTCTTGTCGGTAGATTAAAACTTTTATCCAATGAAATTGAAAGAATTTCAAATTTCGTGGTTCCAAGGTTCTTGGATGCTCAAGAAGAGGCACAACAAGCTTACGCTGCATTCCCCATCAGCCCCGTAACTTTGAATCAAGCCGTTGAAAACTTTCAGAATCTTTCCGGAGATCGCTTTAAATTGGATTTCTCAAAAAATCCTTCCAACTATCCCTTGATTGAAGATCTTAAAGCGCTCGCCGAGCTTCCATTTGAAGTGTGGATTTATAAAAGAAAAACAACGGGGGAGTGGTTTATTGAAAAAGGAGACAATGAAAAAGTTGAGATTGAAAATTCTTTAGCCTTAGCTCTTATTGGTCTTTCTGATATGAGCCAGGATTTTCACAATCACATCACTAGTACCAACATACCAAGTGAAGTTCTTCAGTACCCTACAGTTGATGATATTCAAAAGGACTTCGTCAAATTAGGAAAAAAAACAAGCGGCATCATTTCAACTAATGGAATTACACTTACTTCTGCGGTTGATATCAGTGCAGATGGAGAAAAACTGCTTAATGATTATATAAACAATTTAACACCTTCCCCTGACAGGGATTGGAATGAATTTTTACAAGAAATGAAAACGGTGTATGCAGAAGTAAAAGTACGATTAACTTTTAGAACGTGGCAGGAGCTTGAAAATCCTGTCGTAATGAACGAGATGTTTGAGAAAGTCAATGACCCTCTTCCGCCAGTGCGGGACGGACAAGTGGGTGTGATTATTTCAAGTGAACCAACCGATCTCGCGCTTGCGCTCTTTAATGATTCTCAAAATGGACTCACTTACGCACATGATTTTGCTCAAGGGCTTGACGGGTACACTCGAGAAGAAAGACTTAAAGTGATTTTGCAAATCGTTAACCGGGCGGGCACGGAACCCAACTCTCAAACCGCATTGAATAATGCTTTGGCAGTTTTGGCTGAGTATTTCACAAATCAGGAAAAAACAGTTTGGAGCAATCTCACCAGTGAAGGGATTGATTCAGTGTTAACTCCATTTGAAGACGGAAGCAGTATTTATGTTGAAGTCAATCGAGCGACGGGTGAAGTTCAAAAAGAAATCGTAACAGATTTTTTACCGGATACTAATGCGAACGGGGCATCAAAAATTTATTCCCAGAGATTTTACAGCCAAGGTCATGTCTTAGAGCAAGTTTTGTACTACAAACAAAACGGTGAAATCGAGAAGCAAGAGACCGCGGAGGATTTCAAGGCCTTCAAGGGAGAGCTGACCCGTTTTATCGACATCAATGAATACAATGCTTTTGACATGATGAAAAGAGAAGCGGAAGGGCAGAAAAGAAGGTTCGGTGAAGACGCAGTTTTGACGCCCAATGAAGAAAAAGAAATTCATGATTTTATCAATGCTTTATTTGACTCTGCTTTTTTAAAAGAAAGAAATGCATTAAAACAACGTGTATTTTATCCAGCCCTCTGTGTGCCATGCTCTGAAAATATATTTGAAACACTTCAAAGAAAAAACATTTCAGCCCAATATGTTTTTAATGAGGAACATGCTTACATCGCTGTTCATGTAGCAGGTATTGCCTTTGTGATTGATGGAACGGCGAATCAATTAGAACCTAATCAACCGTATTGGAGCGGTCGTTTGTTGCAGTACCCCGAAATTGGTCTTGTGATTCTCCCCAGAAGAGAAGCTTATCAAGGTGAATTGGGAGTTACCTACAAACCTCCTATTTTTCGAATGATGCACGGCATGGAAAGCTTGCTTATTGTTCGTGACTCAAAGAGCATGCAGAGTGTTACGATAATAAGTTCAGCGAATCTTGAACCCGGTTTGGAGATTACAGTAAGCAGCGACCCCGATTTTATTTTGGGAGATAAAGTACGAGTGAATGAAGATGGGGTTCATTCGAATGTCGTGGATCAAGTTCAAGTTTTTGAGGCCATCATTAATTCCTATTTTGTACTTGGATTTTTGGATTATCTGTCTACGCTCATTCAGCAGCTAAGAGCTAGCAGTAACAGTGAACTCCGCGCACTTGCCGAGCGCGCTCAGGAACGGCTCAATGCAGAAACTGAAAAACGCGCGGGTCTCCCAAATTGATACGAGCAGAATATCTTGAAAACGACAACGGGTTCCATTAAAAAGGAGCATAAAAAACTCCGAGCTCTGAAGCGTATCGGCCCAGACAAGGGTGGCTGCTGGGAGATTGTTCCGAAATAGTAAAATATAGGCCATTTTGCCTCCACACTTGGCGATAATGGCTCGCTAATTGGATCGGAACTGCTTTTAAAGACCCAACTAAATTAGGATTGCGAACTTTTCGGGGCGATTTCCCCTCTCCAGGGACGCCTGCAACTTTCGCAGCCTCAAGTTCGTTGGGTATAGGGACTTAACCCTTTACCTGCTTATCTGTTCTTTACAAATTACCTGTGGTCAAGAAAATTATGGCGGTGTATAGTGTCCCCGTTTGCTTCTTAGGAAAGCTTTTAACAAGTATGCGAAAATTCCTATTACATTTAGAAGCAAGCAAATTTTGAGAGGTGAGGTAATAGTGCTTGAAACGGCTTGTTAGCTTCATTATTCTAATTACTTTCGCTCTCGAGCAGAGCAATCCAGCCCCTTCCTATTTATTTGCAGCAACAGCTCCCCTTAAAACAGCTGAAGAGGCGACGCCGCTTTCGCGAGAAATTTCTTTTGGTGAATCACCAGATCAGATTTCAGAGGCTCCTGCTTTAGATCCCGCCACCGCTCAATTTTTAGAATCTCCTCTATCTCAAGCTCAAGACAATCATCTGTTAACTTCTCCAGCCAGAGAAGAAACTTCGGGTCAAAAGGACATTACCGCTACAAAAAATTCAGAGGACAATCTGATTACAGTCACCCATCGAATGGCAGACGGAGAAATCAGGTCTTATGGAAATCTTGTTTCTACGGTAA
>JAHFHD010000089.1 GCA_023247075.1 Candidatus Omnitrophota bacterium
AAAAGTTGTTTTACCTCATCACTTTCAAGCACTTCTTTTTCAAGCAAGCGGGTTGACAAAGTTTTAAGCTTTTCAAGATTTTCCCGAATTATTTTTGTCGCGCGCACATAACATTCATCTATGATTCGACGAACCTCTTCATCAATAATCACCGCAGTCTGCTCAGAATAATCCCTTTCGTGCATCAGGTCGCGGCCCAGAAATATTTCGCCATTCTTTTTCCCAAATGTGAGATTGCCAAGCCGCTTGCTCATTCCGTACTCACAAACCATGCGCTGGGCATAGCCCGTAGCGACTTCAAGATCATTGTGAGCTCCGCTTGTCACTTGACCAAAGAACAATTCTTCAGCCACGCGTCCTCCAAGCAGCACGGTAATCTTACCCAGAAGCTCCCTTTCTTCGACCAAATAGCGGTCTTCAATCGGCATGTGGAGCGTGTACCCAAGGGCCGCATGTCCACGGGGAATAATTGAAACCTTGCGCAGTTCATCACTTGAATCTGAAACAAGAAGTGTTAAAAGCGCGTGACCTGATTCGTGAACCGCCACAATTTCTTTTTCTTTTTTCGAAATGACCCGCGACTTGCGCTCTGGGCCTGCCATTACGCGTTCGATTGAATCAAATAATTCTATTTGGCTCACTGCTTTTTTATTGCGGCGCGCGGCAAGCAGCGCAGCTTCATTGGCAAGATTGGCAAGGTCCGCGCCTGAAAATCCAGGTGTTTGCTGGGCCACCTTAGCAATATCAGCGTCTGCTCCCAATTTGATTTTCTTTGTGTGAATTTTAAGAATGTCTTCCCGACCTTTCATGTCCGGCCGGTCCACCACAACTTGCCGGTCAAAACGGCCTGGCCTGAGAAGCGCGGGGTCAAGCACGTCCGGGCGATTGGTCGCGCCAACCAGAATAACGCCAGAATATGAATCAAACCCATCCATCTCAACCAGAAGCGCGTTTAGCGTTTGCTCACGCTCATCATGTCCACCGCCAATGCCGGCAAAGCGCTGGCGTCCGACTGCGTCGATTTCATCTACAAAAATAATGGCGCCCCGGCTATTGACTTTTGCTGCGCGCTTCGCCTGTTCAAATAAATCCCGCACGCGAGCTGCGCCCACTCCCACAAACATTTCGACAAAGTCAGAACCGCTGATTGAAAAAAATGGAACATTTGCTTCGCCTGAAATTGCTTTTGCGAGCAATGTCTTTCCAGTGCCCGGAGGACCAAGCAAAAGAACTCCCTTTGGAATTTTCCCGCCAAGCGATTGAAATTTCCCAGGCTCTTTTAGAAATTCGATGATTTCCTGAAGCTCTTCCTTCGCTTCATCCACACCAGCAACATCCTTAAACGTGATGAGGTCGCGTTCGGAACCAGCTACGCGGGCACGGGATTTGCCAAATGAAAAAATCTTTCCGCCGCCTTGCTGAACACCCCGGTACACAAAAAACCAGAAGAATCCAATCAAAAGTAATACCGGAAGAACCGAATAAACCACGTTTCGCCAAAACATTTGCGGTGGATTCACACGGAAATTTGGAACATTTCTTCTGAGCAGCGGGATGAGTTCGGGGTCATTCAAAGGTGTGTTCACTTGAAAATAAGAATTGTCGGAAAGTTTTCCCCTCACCATGGTTTCGACAAGTTCCGCTGATTGAACCATTCCCGTCGTGCTGTTCTTAGCCACCATGTCGTAGAACTCACTGTAAGAAAGCATTTTCATTTCCATTTTTGGAAGAACGAATAACTGCAGCACAATAAAAAAGACGAGCGGGACAAGCAAAAAAACAATCATTCGGCGACGTTCGGAATTTGGATTCTTTGGAGCTTTGGGTGTTTTCGATGATTTTTTTGCAGGCTTTTCACTTTCAGAGCTCGGAGAAATATCTCCCTCTTTGAAATTAGATTTAGAATTCTGTGTGTCTGAATCTAGAGGATCCATGTCCAAAAAAACTCCTTTGAATAAACTTCTTCTTCAATTTTGAAAATTATTTCTCGGTAAAAATTTGAAGGGTTATTCTAACAATAAAGGATGGGGGCAGCAAGAAATTTGTAACTGATTGAAACAAAAAGATTTAAATTTACAAACAAAACGCCAATTACACTTTCAAGTTGAATCGCTTTTAGACTGTGCAATTTCCATGCATGCAAGACAAGCGGATGCACTGCTTGGTTTGTGAAGTCACCTTAAATGGGTCGGCAAACCCAACCCCTCCAATCCACACAATTTTTCCGCTCAAGCGCGCAATGGGAAGTCTGTCGCGCTCTTCCTCTGGAATTCTGCGATTAATTAAAAATTTTTTGAGTTTCATAGGCAACATCTGACCAAAAGGTTGAAACCGGTCACCTTGCCTTCTGCCAGTTATTTCAAGGGGAAAGGTAAGCGATGAACAATCTAAAATTTCGAAACTTAAATCTGACTTTTTGATGGGCCGCGGACGTTTTAAAACTAACTCACAATTCACCGTCGCATTAATTTCAGGAATAAACAATTTCATTCCTGGAAAAATTAAATAATGAAAACTTGTGCGCAAGCGGCTTGGGCCACTAATCCGTACGCCATCCCGTGACATTGAAGCTACAAGTTGCCTCGGCAATTGCACTCGTGTGCGCGTCTTCGACGCAAGCCCATCCAGAAATTTGTTCCAATGCTCGAAATCAAATTCCGCTCCAGACAATTGCCGAATGGCATGCCCAATAAGTCGGTATTGAATAGCAGGCTTCAGTTGCTCAAATGGCTTTCTTGCAAATGCAATTTCACCGGACGATTTTTCGTGGGCAAGGCGGCGGTAAAAAAGATTGGCCGTTTCTTCCAGAAAAGCGAGGTCGGCATCGAGTAAATGCGGCAAACGCGCAAGCACGCGCTTCACCTGAGGATTGAATGAGCGTTCAAGAAGCGGAATCAGCTGTTTGCGAATTCGGTTTCTTAAAAACAAATGGGACGAGTTGCTTTTGTCTTCCCGAAACGACAATGAATTTTTTTTGACAAATGAATTAATTTCATCGCGGCTGATTTCAATAAGCGGCCGGATGAGACAAGCGTCACCCAATTTTCGCTTGGGCCTGACAGCTTGAAGTCCTTTCAGCCCGGTGCCAGTCACAAGGCGCATCAGCACGGTTTCTGCTTGATCGTCCTGCGTGTGGCCAAGCGCTATTTTTTGCGCGCCGATTCGCTCGGCTGCTTGTTCAAAAAATTGGTACCTTGCCCCGCGGGCGGCTTCCTCAATCGAAATTTTCCTAGACTTTGCTATTTCTTTGACAGAAACAGAGGTTGTAAGAAATGGGGTTTTAAATTTTTGAGCGAGGTGTTTCACAAAAGCTTCATCCAAATCCGATGCTTTTCCCCTGAGTTTGTGATTGACATGGGCGATGGCTAATTTGATTTGCCATTCCTTTCTCATCTCATGAAGTAAATGAAGCAGTGTCACCGAATCCTTGCCGCCTGAGACGCAGACCAGTATTGTCTCAAGCGGCTCAATCATTTTAAATTTTCGGATGGTTTGATTCAAACTAATTTGGATGCTTGGATTCATTAGTGGAAATTGTACTACACCCTTCAAATCTTTTTATGGCTATTTGTAGGGGTGGATTCCAAATCCACCCAAAACCTCTTCCGGCAAGCATGTGGAAGAATAAAAATCAGCCGATAAATTGAAGCAAATTAAATTATTAAAATGACACCACAACTTAAAGAAACTCATCCGCACCAAAAAAGCCTGACCGCAAGCTGGCGGGAAGGAATTCCGGCAGCCATTATGCTGGCCATAATTGACAATTACCTCACTCCGCTTGGGCTATTCCTTGGAGCCACGGCGCAAACCATTGGTTTTCTTGTCGCCATCCCAAATCTTTTGGGTTCCATCTCTCAACTTTTTGCCGCTCGACTGGTCAAGCTCCTCGGTTCAAGACTTTATTTTCTCATCCGAAGTGCTTTTCTCCAGGTCCTGCTACTTTTTTTAATTGCCATTTTCCCGCTTATTCATTTTCCAAAACAAATTATTTTTTTTATTGCTCTGGTCGCCTGCTTCCGCGTCTCAACCAATCTCATCTCAACCGTGTGGGGAAGCCTTGTCAGCGACTATTTAAAACCTGAAGAACGCGGCTCTTACTTTGGCGGGAGAGCACAAGCAGCGGGAATTGCTGGGCTCATCGGCATGACTTTTGCCGGAATCTTGCTCACTTATTTTAAAAAAATTTCACCAGCTGGCGGATTCGCCATTTTATTCGCAATGACAGCACTTTCGCGCATCACTTCTGGTTTTCTGATGATGCAAATGGAAGACATTCCGCTTCAACACAAACAGGGAGTGGATTTTACTTTCTTTAAATTTTTGAGGCAATTCAGAAGCAGTAATTTTGTCAAGTTTGTGCTCTATGTTGCCGCACTCACTTTTTCAACCAATCTCGCAGCTCCATACTTTAGTGTGTACATGCTCAAAGAACTTCACTTTAGTTATTTCGCTTACACCTTGCTGTACATTGGGCCTGCGCTTGCCGGACTCCTTTCTTTTTCAATGTGGGGGCGGCATGCTGACATTGTCGGCAACGCTAAAATCATTAAAATGACAAGCCTGATGGTACCGCTGCTGCCTCTTTTATGGCTGGCCTCACGAAACATTGTCTATTTAACCATCGTCGAAATGTTTTCAGGATTTATTTGGGGCGGGTTCAATCTGTGTGCAGCCAACTTCATTTATGATGCAGTCAGTCCTGAAAAGCGGGTGCGTTGCCTTGGCTATTTTAATTTAATTAATGGCGTTTGCGTGTTTCTCGGAGCTTCCATTGGCGGCTATTTGGCTGAGCATCTTCCTCCAGTTGTGTTAGCCTCGCGAATTTGCACATTGTTTTTGATTTCAGGAATTTTCCGATTCATTTCCCACTTTCTCCTTTCAGGAAGATTTCAGGAAGTGAGGAAAACGGCTAAGGAAGTACACAGCCGGGACCTTTTTTTTAGCGTCGTAGGAATCAAACCAATCTTTGAGAAAAAATAGCGGCCTAATCAGCTCAGAAATGCTCAGGAGTTTCCCTCTGGTGAGCAGTGACTTAAGTTTGAGGAGTTTGAAAATTCATTTTTGGGCGTTCTGAAATTTTTGCAAGAACTAAAGATGCAAAAAACCAGCCAATAATTAAATCAATGATGCTCATCACAGAATACTGGATTGGAAATCCCCACCAATTCCACTGCGGCAAATAGCTAATCACTCCGGCAGACAAACCAAAAATGACGGTGAAGCCTACGCGGCCAAGATAAGTTGAGACTTCAGATTGAAGCAAAAGAAGTGTCACGAAAAATGCCCCGATGATGTTGAGTAAAATCGCCCGTGCCATGAGAAAATTCATGGAACCCAATCCATTTGGACTGAACACAATAAAAGCAAAAGGCGTGTTAGGATTCTGTTTGGGCGTGCTTGAATTTTGAGTGCCTTCAACTTCTGTGAGAACTGTACTTTTTGTTTCAAAAGAATATGGCGACAAATAAATCCCACCCTTTGCTGCATTTTCTTTAAGCAAACCCTGAACAGCCGAATCATTTTGGAGTTGATTAAAAAGGGGTGCATGCCAAGGAAGTACCATCCATGAAATCGCATTCCATCCAAAAACAATTAATCCACTGATGATGCTGCCCCATATTAATTTTTTCATTCCTCAACCTCCGTCAGTGTGTCATTCTTCGTTCGCTAGATCCTTCACTTCGCCCCGCAAAATAAATTTGCGGGACTTCGTTCAGGATGACATGAAAAATAACTGCATCAAGTAATATTACCACTTAGACCGAAACAGTACTTGCGCGACAGGCGCAAGTACTGTTTCGTGACAGCATAGGACTGCTGTCTCCGAAACTAGCAGCGTGGTAGACGGCTGTCCTTAGCCGTCACTGCGCAGTCATTTTGCTTCAGCAAAATAGCGGCGACAGGATTCGAACCTGTGACCTAGGGCTTATGAGTCCCCCGCTCTGCCAACTGAGCTACGCCGCCTTAGAAATAGAATATTAACTTGAGTTCTGCAAATTTTTGAGCATTAACCCCTCTCCCTCGCGAAGCAGAGGGAGAGGGTTGGGGTGAGGGTGAAAAAATATAAGCACTTCACATCTCCCCCTCACCCTGCCCTCTCCCCCAGTTGGGGGCGAGGGAAAAAAGTACAGAACTCAAGTTATTAATAGAAAAACCAAATGTAATTTCATTTTATGTCTTTTTGAAATTTTGTCCAGAAAAGAGACGAGTTTGAAGAGCGCAAACGTGGCAATTCCACGCTATTTTGCGCGGTGATGCGGAACGTGAGGTCCGGTATTAGCCTGTCCTTGACGAATGATGTCACGCACCGAGTCCACTATGTTGGATGAAATCAGCAAGTGCATAAAATAAAAAATACCAACTGATAAAACGAGAGTGACCACAATCGGAGCGATGTGGCCGATAAATTTAAGCCTGCCGGAAACAACACCTCCTTGCGCTGAAATCATTGCAAACCAAGAAAGCACACCACATAATCCAACCCATAGAAACCAGCTGTGAATCGGATGCGGAGAAGCAAAAAGACTGACAAGTGCCCAGAAAAACCAGGACGAAACAGTAGCAACAAAAACCACAACCCAAATGGTTTTTAGAAATGGCTTTTTTTCCAAAAAGCCGAGAAACACTCCTGCCAGCAAAACAAAGGTGAAAATAAAAAGAATGACGAAAAGAAAAATCGAAATAACAAGCAGAGGCGCTACGCCGACCATTGCAGAGTCTCCTTTTCCCTATTTGATGAGCACTCTGTCAATCGTCCTACTGTTTCATTCTCTTGAGGATTGGTTTTGACGGCGCGGCTACTTACCTGGATTTCTTGTGCCCTTACACTCCGGATATTTCTGGCAAGACCAGAATTCGCCGAACTTTCCATTCCTTAAAGCCATGGAACCACTGCAGCGGGGGCAAAGCGGTGACTCGGTGGGAGTGTTTTGAGATTGAATTGTTTGTCCCTTCTGAGCTTGAACTTTTTCAAAGCTGAAGTTTTTCATTTTGGTTCGGTACCGGCACCAATCACAATTGGGCGCAGGTTCAGGAGCCTGGTCTTGATCAATCACACTCATGACCTCTTTTAAAAACTCCATAAATCGCTGGTCATCTCGCGCAACCTCAATCCAAACAGGTTTGCCTTGAAAAAATTGGCGCTCGAGTGAAGCTTGCTCAAAAGAAGTGGGCTCAAAAAAAATAAGTCCAAGTTTTGAAATTGGAGACAGGTGAAGCGCATCCACTTCCGGATTTTCAAGTGCAAAGACATAAGCCTGAAGCTGCCGGGCATACATTTCTGTTTTTTCGTTTGAGGGGCTTGCGGTTTTGCAGTCAATCACGCCGTAAGACGCATCGTCGAACTGGATGACAAAGTCAAACCTGCCCCGGATGTGGCAGTCACTTTTAAGTCCATCAAACTTTAGAACTTTTGACTGCACTGGCTGCTCGCCGTAACGAACAATTCCATCCGGAAGTTCTTTCGCAAAATCCTTGGTTCGCTTGTTCGCATAAAACTCTTTTTGCCGGGCAGCAATAGCGCTAAAGATTCCGGGCATCGGCATAGAAGGCTGCGGAATTCCAAATTTTACCTTGAGCCAGAAACAGAATTTACAACCTTCGAAAAGATAGGTTAGTTCAGAAGGAGAAAGTTTGTAGTTCATAACGCTGTACTAGTCACTTTCCTCTTATTCATCTTCTCTTTCAACTGAATATTCACTCAGAGAATCTCCGTCAAACTCAACGGAAATTGAAATTGGCTGGCAGCATACTTCACAATCGGACACAAACTGCTGCTTTGCACCACCGCTCGCATCTAATCGAATGGTTTGCAGAGCAGCACAATAAGGACAGGAAAATTCAAAATCGGTTTCAATCATGTTTCAGGTTCTTGGGTTTGATTCTCAAGCATTTTGCGGAGGACTTTGGTCCGTAGCAGATTTGCCCTTCTCAACCCGCATGATGCCGTGCCGGTCAATTAAAAAATGTTTCTGCTCTGGGCCATCAACCACGGGGTCAGCAAATGTTTGAATGTTGTCATACTTTGCTTGAATGCTGAATCGATATCCTTTGTATTCTTTTGCATAAATGTCAGAAATCATGTCGCGCTGAATTAACTGTTCGAGCGTGACTCCTCCCCCATCTCCAGAATCTTCCATTTGGGCGTAAGCTTGAGCAGCCGTACTGATTTGCTTGAGCGCTGCAAAAATAGCGACTTCATTGGCCATATTAATCATGCTAAGTGGATTTAATAGTGACGACAATGGATTCGCGCTGCTTGGATTTGTTTCTACTTTTGGACTTTCTACTGATGTGCGCGGAGTGGAAGGTTTGGGCGCCTCAGGAGCAGAACTTGTTTTGGGCGTCCCGCCGGTGATGCCGACTCTTGATTCCACGCCGCTTTGATTGTCAGCGACACGAATAAAATTGGCTCCAATTTCTAGTATTTTAAAATGACGAAAGTTGTCCCCTTTTTTAAGAAACTCACCATTGACCACTACAATTGAAGCGGCTTCATTGCTTGCTTCGTAGGAAATACCCTCGATATGCAGTTCATCACTCGGCGCAGCAAATATGGGAGCAGTTTGAAAGATCAAAAGGAAGAAGAGAAAAATGATTTTTTGAGTCATGGAAATATCATTTTAATCCAAACGTTTGAAAATTTGAATTTCTTTTTAGAAAAGATCGGAGCGTCATCTCTTTTACACTAGCGCTGTTGCGCCAACACTACGTCCCACGCAATCATTTGTGGCAAAAAAATAACCGAATCGTTTTGATCCGGTTATTTTTATAAATGGTAGCGGTACTTTCGCATGGACACAAACACTACTAGCTGATATTAGAAAAATGTAGCGGGGGCCGGATTTGAACCGACGACCTCAAGGTTATGAGCCTTGCGAGCTACCAGGCTGCTCCACCCCGCGATGAATCAAAAAAAAGAACAATCCTTTTTCCCTTAAGAAGAGGATGTATTATATCGCTGGAATATCGAATTGCT
>JAHFHD010000176.1 GCA_023247075.1 Candidatus Omnitrophota bacterium
CAGCGACCAGATTATTATCTTGCGGTCTGTATTTAATCGCTTCTTTAAAAACTTCTCCAATTGTTTCTTTTTTAAATTTCACTTCATCTTCAGATTTTCCAGGTGCTAATTCCTCAACTCTATTAACCAGTTTATTTAATTTACTACCATCAACATCACTTGCCGGATCGTATTCCTTTGCCGTATTTTTAAATTCATTAAGAGGAGATCTTTCATTGCCAGACAAATACTGATTAAGCTTGTGTCGTTCGGTCTCGATTTGAGCTTGAAGGTCAAGTAATTGATCTTCATCAAGCGCAAGAAAACTTGTTATTTGACTTAAGCTCTTCGCCGTCATAGCAAGAAAGAGAACTTGCTGAGGCGTTAAATAACGGTTGAGATATCGCACAGATGCCATCATTTGACGCATTCTCCACAACGCTCTTTCTTTGCGCTCATCAAAACTAAGTCCGTCCTCTCCCACTTCCTTTTTTAGCCGCGCATGAGCATTTCGCGCTGCCTCGTCATCCATGTCTTTATTCTTTTTATCTTCTTTTCGCAGCTTTAATCTGCTTTGATAAGCAGCTAATTCTAGTCCTAATTTTTTCCATAATTTCGGGTATTGATCTTTGAAGTCATCATCATTCAATTTCTTGGAGTCGGGGTTAATTCCATTCTTTGTCTTCCAAAGTTTTGTCCATTCCTCTGCCTTCACCTCATGTTCATGTGCCGTAAAAGGATCAAGCGCATACGAAAAAAGGACGCCTTCTTCAACATCAAACCCATAAATTTTCCCCTGTTGGGTAAATTTTCTTAAGAAAATCTGAACCAAATAAGCTTCAAGTTCATCCATCAAGGTCTTATCTGCTGTCGATTCTTCTCTAAGACTGGGGTGGCTGTGATCTCGTGATAAACTGAGATCAATCAAGTGTTTCACTTCATGCTCAATCACTTCCCAATCCTGGCCTTCTTGACGCACAATGTAACCCGTCTTTGAAAAGAATGATGTCTTGCCTTTTTCGTATTCACTCTGCATGACATATTCGGGCGAATCGGGTGTTTCATTCGGCCGTGTGCCGCTTGCCATACCAGTTAACGTAAAGAAATTAACATTACGGAGCGCCTCAGCAGCCTTGTTGTCAATAATAATTCGAACAATCGGCGCATCTGGCAAATCAAGCCATTCAAAAAATTCGCTCAAAAGAGGGTCTCCGCCAGACCGCGCCATCACAACTTTCATACTCACACGCCCTTTTTTAAGTGCACGTTTAAGTTCTTTGGCTCTCTCTTTAATTGCTTTTTTTAACTCCTCACCATGAAGTTGTTTGCCTCTAACATCATAAAAAGCCCAGCTTTCTGCCAAATAATCAAGCGCTTTGTCCCGCTCCTTTTTATCTTTACTGTTCAGCATTTTGGCAAGCTCTTCAGCCCCTTGCTTTCCTTCGCGCATATTTTGAAATTTGTAAGAAGCATGAATTAGGTCTCCTTGGTTTAACCGATTCGTTACAAGCTTTTCAATTTGTTCTGGGTTTGTGTTAATTCCCGTAAGCTGATCCCGCTCTGAACGCAAGTCATATTTCGTCCGCAACTTTTGAACTCGCGATAAAACAGTGACCTCATTCTCCTGCCCACCGCAAAGAGATTCTGCGAATTGAAGTAAAATAGCTGGACGAACTCGATTGCTTCCATTGACCTGTATTTCAGAAATTAGATATTTCTCAGCAAGATCAACCAAAACCATTGCAAAGGCTTCCTTTTGTTGATTATTTAAATTTAAATTCTCTTTCTGATCTTTTGGTGCATTTAAGTCTTGTGCAAAAGCAAGGTTATTTACTTTACTCACTGTCTTGTAATACTTGATTAGGTCAACAAGCTTAAGTGGCTTACCAGCTATTAAAATTCCGTTTGGTAAAATCTGGTGTAAAGCAAGCGGTTGATTGCTAACTCGAATTTCTGGGATTTCCTGACCAGCTAACAAGTGTAAAGATTGATTAGTGGTCAGGGTTTGCGTAACTTGACTGGAAATCAGGGGTGCAAGATGCCGTAAATTAAGCGCTTGAGCACAAGTTTCGCCATCATCACACAAGTTTAACACTGCCGCCAAAATAATTCGCTCTGTGGAATCCAGTTCATATTGATCAAATAATGCAACGATATTCGTTACACTTTGTACATCAAAACCCACCTGAGAAAATATGCCACTAATGGAAGCTACCTTTCGGTAGGCCTGCATAATGTCTTTGACTTTAACCAGTCTTAAATCTGGGTCTGTCTGTAAAGCAGCCATGATTATTTCGCGTTTTACGGGTGGAATCTCAGAAAATTGGGGGACAACGCTTAAAAGAACGCGGTTCAAAATTTCATTTCTTTTTGCGCTGTCTGGTTCTATTTTCTCGACCAAATACATAATACGGTCAAAGGTAAATAATTCGTCGGCAGACAATGCTTCATCAAAATAGGAATTAATAATTTCACGCTTGCTCTTTCCACTCACTTTACTTTGATTTTTAACGTAAGCATTGAGATGCTTTTTAGCAGAAGTCTGAGCCGTCCACTGCTGCTGATCCAAAATATATGCTGTTGCAATGTCTTCATCACTCATCCCAAAGGATTTGGCAAGCTCTGCATACGCTCCAGTCTGCAACTCTACAAGTTTTTCACCGTCATCAGTCTTAATTCCGATTTTCTTTGCTGCTCGAATGGCAGCTCGACTAGCTCTTTTTTCCTCTGATACCGACGGATAGGGCGAAGGTTGACCTGTTGCCTTTGCTTCCATTTCTTGATTTTTAACGCTTGGGTCATTTCTCCTGATTTTTTGACTCGGATCTCTCTCAATGCGCTGGTCAATCACTCGAAGCGCCTTAAACTTTTGGGTAAGTTTTTTTACCTCTAGTTGATTATTTGGACTTAATTGAGAGATGGCTAGAATAATGCCATCCTCAATTTGTTCACGACTCAATCTGTTTGCTGCTCCAGTCAGCAATTCATCCCATCTTCTTTGCATCATGTATTGAGAATTAACGAAGCTTAGAATAATTTGAATAAGTCTCATGACATATTCTCTTAACTGTCCTACCCATGATTTTTCTCTTT
>JAHFHD010000090.1 GCA_023247075.1 Candidatus Omnitrophota bacterium
GTTCTGGTTTTGATTTTGGTTTTGATTCTGTTTATTCTTTTTAGGATTATCTTTCTTTTCTTTGTCCCGCTCTTTTTGTTTAATGTCAAATTCATCTTTCTTCTTTTTCAAAAGTTCAAGATTAAACTTGGCGTCAACATCATCAGGCTTTAGGTCTAAAGCTTTCTTGTAAGCCTCAATCGCTTGATTAAAGTCGCCTAAGCGGTACGCCACATTTCCATAGTTGTACCACGCGCGTGCCTTAAGATCTTTGGTGGGCTCAAGTTCCAATGCTTTGTTGAGTTGAGATTGCGCTTCTCCGAATTGGTCAAGTTGATAAAGCGATGCAGCTTCGTTGTAGCGGATTTCAGGTTTTTCAGGCGCGCGGATTTGAGCTTTTCGGTATGTTTCGAGCGCGGATTGGTATTTCTTTTCTTCAAACAGATGATTGGCCTTTTTATTGAGGCTGTGAGAGGTGTCAAGAAAAGCGCAGAAAATAAAAATATTTCCTACCAAGAAGAATATTTTAATTAGCTTACTTAGAAGTGGTAACATTTCGCCTTGTCTCTCCAATTAGCAATTCAAAAAAAAGAAGAATGGCTGCAATGGCAATAAACAGTTGAAAATGGTCTTCTTTTTCAGTCACAATTTTTTGCTTAAATTCTTTTTCATCTAATTTTTTAAAATCCCCATAAATCCACTCGACCTCTCGCTCATCCGGCGTTGCAGGTGCGTAGATGCCGCCAGTTGTCTCGGCAATTTGCTTGAGCAATGGTTCATTTAACTTGGTAATTACAATTTGCCCCGCACGGTCTTTTTTGTACCCAATTTTCTTTCCTTCTTCAGACATGAGTGGAATGGGAGCGCCTTCCTGAGTTCCAATGCCGATGGTGTAAATGCGGATATTGGCTTCTTTAGCAACTTGAGCGACAGAATTAATATCACCTTCCTGATGCTCGCCGTCGGTCAGCAAAATAATTGCCTGATGCTTTTTTTTGGTGTCTGGGAAGCTTTTCACCGCTGTTCGAATTGCTTCACTGAGAGATGTTCCAGCATCCGGAATATAACCCACCTGAATGGAATTGGCGAACAAAAGAAATGCATCGTAGTCAAGCGTGAGTGGTGATTGAACAAATCCGGAGCCTGCAAAAGTCACAATACCAATTCGGTCCCCTTTAAGTTTCTTCAAAAAAGCTTTCATTTCAAACTTAGCCTTTTCAATGCGGCTTGGAGAAGCGTCCTGGGCAAGCATGCTGAGTGAAGTATCAACCACAAACATTAATTCAATCCCTTTCCGGCGGATTTCTTTTTTGACATTTCCCCACTGTGGTTGGGCAAGCGCCAAAATAAGCAAAACTGATGCAAGGTAAAACAGAACCGTTTTGATGCGTCCGCGTTCAGGAGCATAATTGGTTGAAATTAAACGTATATTTGCAAAAGCCTTGAGGCGCTTCTTCTTAAGCGAGTTTGCCCAAATGTTGAGCGCTAGCAGTACGCCAAGAATCCAAAATGTCTGAAGCCAGTATGGATGCACAAATTGCATGGATTACGCTGCTCCTAAAATCATGGAATTTTAATGAATAATGTATTTTGTGCAAGCACACCAAGAAAGAGAAAAATAATTCCAGGTACCAAAAACCACCGGTAAAGCTCCCAGTAACTTGAGTATTCTTTCACTTTCACTTCTGTTTTTTCTAGGCTGTCTATTTTTTTGTAAGCTTTTGTAAGTGCATCGGCATCACGTGCCATAAAAAAAAGACCGTCTGTGATGTCTGCGATGCGCTTGAGGATGGCTTCATCTACCTTTACTTCGGCTTGGACATACCGCTTTCCAAAAACTGGGTCTTCAATGGGAAAAGGAACAAGTCCTCCCCTGCCAATGCAAATGGTGTAAATTCGAATTCCAAAACTTTTAGCAAGCTCCGCTGCCGTGACTGGATCAATGTTACCGGCATTATTTTCACCATCCGTAAGCAGAATAATCACCTTACTTTTTGCGTCACTTGACTTCAGGCGATTGACGGCCGTTGCGATTCCAAGACCAATTGCAGTTCCGTCTTTAATCAGCCCAATATCAACTTGGTCAATCAAGCTTTCTAAAATATGGTAATCAAGCGTGAGTGGGCACTGGGTGTAGCTTTTCCGCGCGAACACTACGAGCCCAATCCGGTCATTTTCCCGGCCGCTAATGAAACGCTTCGCCTCTTCTTTTGCAACGCTGATTCGATTCACCGGCTTAAAATCTTCAGCAAGCATGGAACCTGAAATATCAAGTGAAAGAATAATGTCAATTCCCTTTGTCTCAAATTCGCGCTCGACAGACACTTGTTGGGGACGGGCTAGTGCTGCAATCAAAAACGTAAGCGCAAGTGTTCTCATCCAAAATAAAATTGCGTGAATTGGAGGTGTCTTTTTTTTCTCGCTTTGTTGAATTGTCGTAAGAGATGAAAAACAAATCACACTTCTTTTTTTAATTTTGACAGCCCACCACAACGCAGGAATCAAAAAGAGAAACCAAAAAAAATGAGGATGTTGAAAGTGAATCACGGCGTGTCCTTGACTGGGCTGGCAAGAATTATTTCTTTTTTGGTTTGATCAACAATCTGAAAAGCTTTTTTGTCTTGTTCAAGGACTTCGCCAACTGACGGTGTGTATTTTGCAAACTTAACAAAATCACAAAATTCAAGAGTTGCACGAATTAATTCACGCTGTTCTGATGCAATCCCCTTTTCCTTTAGCGCTCGAGTGACTTCAATCGTGGTTGATTCAAGTGCAGGAAATTCGTAGCGGCGCTCTAGGTATCTTCGGAGCACTTCTGACATTCCTGAAAAATAAGATTTAAAGCGCCCTTTTTTAAGCAGGTCAGAATTCTTGAGTTGATGCAAAAATTTGTAGGCTTCTTCGTGCGGTGAAAGTACTGGTATGAGGGATTCTAAGTGACTTGTTTTCAAACGGCTTTTTTGGTACCACAAAATTAAAATGCCAGAAATACCGAGAACAACTATGGTAATGAAAAACAAAATCCAGAATTTTGAATGGAAGTCGACAACTCCTTTTAGGCCACGAATATCACTTTTTGGGTCGGCTTTTTGGTCAACACTTTGGACGGTGACATAAAGACTGTCAGTTTTAAGTGACTCAGTTTTTCCATTTTGGGTTCGGTAAGTCACGATGCATGGGCGAATCACATATTCTCCAAGTTCAAAACTTGTCAATTTGATATTTTTACCCTCAGTCACTTCCCCAGATTTTTTAGTTGAAAAATCTTTTGTTGATTTGATTTCAAAATCTGAAAGCGCGTCTTGAGTGTCAATTTGGAATATTTCAATTTCAGGCGCATGAACAACGGAGATTTGGAAGTTGACTTGGTCGCCAATGGTCATCAGCGCGTGATCGACAGTGACTTTGACTGAAATATCATTGCCACCAATTGCGTTTTGCGTGGGGGTTTGAAACAGGCTTAGGAATAGGAACATCCAAAAAGCACTTTTGCCCATGGATGTTAACGCTTTCTGCGTTCACGCGCTTTGAAAAATTTAATCAAAGGCACAGTGTAAGAGGAGCCGGCAGTAATCTTAATGCTGTCAATTCCAATAAATTTAAACAGAAGATCAAGCTGTTTCTGTCTTTTTTGGGCAAGTTCTTCGTAGTTTGAGCGAAAGGAGCGGCTGTTCGTATTGACGAGTGTGGTTTCGCCTGTTTCCAAGTCTTCAAGCTCCACCCATCCGTTTGGCGGTAAAACAGATTCCCGTTGGTCGGCAATTTGAATGGCAATTAAATCGTGCTTCTGGTTTAAAATTTTCAGCGCTTTTTCATAATCAGAATCCATGAAATCTGAAATGATGAAAATGACAGCACTTCGGGTTAAAAGCCGGTACAAATGCTCTAAAGCGACTGAAAGTCGGGTGGCTTTTCGCTTTGGGTCATAGCATAAGATTTCGCGAACGACCCGAAGTACATTGCTTTTCCCCTTTTTAGGCGGAACAAATTTCTCTATTTTGTCTGTGTAAATCAAGAGGCCTACTTTGTCGTGATTGCGAACCGCAGAGAAAGATAAAAGCGCTGCAATTTCAGCAGCGGCAGCAGATTTTAATTTTTCAGATGTCCCGAAGTGAAGCGAGCGTGAACCATCTACTACCAGCAAAACGGTAAGTTCCCGTTCTTCCACAAATTTTTTAATAAAGGGCTGCTGGGAACGCGCGGTGACATTCCAGTCAATCATTCGAATGTCATCACCAGGAACATACTCGCGTACTTCTGAAAATTCCATTCCGCGCCCTTTAAAAACAGATTCGTATTCTCCGCCAAAGAGGTCGTTGACGAGGCGCGTGGTTTTAATCTCAATATGTTTAATCTGATTTGAAATTTCGCGTGGGATCATAGTGTCGAAATACCGAGTCTGTAATGTGCCCAGTTAGTCTGATTCTCAAGGCGAACTACGGAACTTCAATGTGGTCAAAAATTTGACCTAGAATTTTTTCAGAAGAGATTTCTTCCGCCTCTGCTTCATAAGTGACAAGCACGCGATGCCTGAGTACATCGAGACCAATTTGCTTGACGTCTTCAGGAGTCGCGTAGGCCCTGCCTTTGAGGAATGCATGTGCCTTGGCTGCGGTAGTCAGCATGATGCTAGCGCGGGGTGACGCTCCATACGCAATCAAAGGCTTTAGAGACTCAAGTTTGTACTGCTCCGGATATCGAGTTGCAAAAACAATGTCGAGAATGTAGTCTTTCACTTTTTCATCAATGTAAACGCGGCTCACTGTTTTACGCAAATTAAGAATTAGTTCTGAGTTTAAAACGGTGTCGACCCTAATTTTTTCACCAGTCGTCATTCGCTCAAGGATTTCCTTCTCCTCCTTTTTATTTGGGTAGGTGATGATAAGTTTCATCATGAATCTGTCTACCTGCGCTTCTGGAAGCGGATAAGTACCTTCCTGCTCAATTGGATTTTGAGTTGCGAGGACCAAAAATGGGTCGGGGAGCGAAAAAGTGGTTTCACCGATTGTGATTTGATGTTCCTGCATCGCTTCAAGCAGTGCGCTTTGGACTTTTGAGGGTGCTCGGTTAATTTCATCTGCTAAGATAATGTTGGCAAAAATAGGTCCCCGTTTTGTGGTGAAATTCCCATCTTTTGGATTGTAAACCAAGGTTCCAATTAAATCCGCCGGCAATAAGTCGGGGGTGAATTGAATTCGCTGGAATTTTACATTGGTTACTTCAGCAAGCGTTCGCACAGACATTGTTTTTGCAAGCCCAGGAACTCCCTCAAGGAGAACATGTCCGTCTGCGAGTAAACCAATCAAAAGTCGTTCAACCAGGTATTGTTGACCGACAATCACCTTACCAATCTCTCGATTAATTTGTTGTATGAGTCCTTGGGATTCTTTAACTTGATTACCAACTTCCTGAATATTTGTTTCCATGTTTCCTCCTAAATGTTTTCAAACAGTCATTTTTTGCGAGATGAAAAGTTTTAATTCTTGACACACTTCTTCAGCCTCATTTGCCAGAGTAGAGTGAGCACCTGAATACCGTAAAAATTCTAATTTAACGAGTAAGCCACATAAAACTTTTGCATCCTTTTCTGACCAGGCACGGGAAGCTTTTTGAAACAGGTCATCTT
Source organism: Candidatus Omnitrophota bacterium (assembly GCA_023247075.1). Classification (GTDB taxonomy): domain Bacteria; phylum Omnitrophota; class Omnitrophia; order Omnitrophales; family Danuiimicrobiaceae; genus JAHFHD01. Next base: position 5,606 of record JAHFHD010000090.1, read on the forward strand.
TTGAGTCATGGGAATGGTCCCATTCAATTTTTGATTTTAAGTAAACGTCGAAGGCATTGCGTAAGACAATAAAAAAAGAAGCTGCGTCTTTTTTGTTTATTAAAGAGTGGGAAGCGTCCTGCAACTGAGCGAGGAGTTGACCCGCAATTTCATTCTTTGTGTCAGCAGGCTCGAGCTTTTCAGTAAGTATTTTTTTTCTTTTCGAATAAAGAACTACTGCGAATAGACTGCTCACTAGAGCAAGTGGTGTTAAAATCCAAAGAAAAATATGGGGAATTTGAATTGGTTTTTTGATTTGAAAAGCTGCTCTTGGAAGTGAAAAGGTTGAGCGCGTTTCATTAGCTCCCGAAAGCCATTTAATGGAAAGCGTCTTAATGCTGGCGGTTCCTGGTTTAAGCGCGTGAAATTGAAAATTAAACACTTGCGTTTCTTCTTCTGCTGGTTCGCTTTGTGTTTGGAAACCAGCTTCTTGACCTACTCGAACCAATTCTAGATTCTCAAGCTGCATTTCAGGCGGCTGAAGTCTTACGGCTGTAATTTGTTTTGGCCATGAGACTTGGACGCGGTATTCAATAATTTCAGGCAACCGATAGATTTCCTTCGGTCGGCGAAGCACCTTGAAAGTAGGAGACACCATCTCCGTGCCAATACTTTCGTTTTGCACATCTGCGTTTAAATGCGGCTGAAATATCCAACACAGAGCAAATGCGAGGACTAATCGCGCTACTTGCTCTGTGCTGTGTGCAAAATCATTCGTCATTTCACGCTTTATTTCTTTTTTCGGTCGTCGTCATCCACAACTTCAAAATCTGCGTCGACCACATTTTGCCCGTCAGCTTTTTGCTTTTCAGCAGATGGGGCATCGTCCGTTTTTGCTCCAGATTCACCTGCTTTTTGCTTTGCGGCTGCTTCATACATTTTTTGAGCAATGCCATGAGACGCTGTAGTCAATTCTTCAGTCGCCTTTTTGAGTCGCTCGGTGTCGTTTGAAGCAAGCTCCTCCTTCGCTTTTTTGACTGCTTGCTCAATCTTTGATTTTTCTTCTTCACCAAGCTTTTCAGCGTAATCTTTAAGACTCTTTTCAACTGAATAAATAAGCGTGTCGAGCTGATTTTTTGCCTGAGCAAATTCTTGTTTTTTCTTGTCATCAGCTGAATGCGCTTCCGCTTCCTTTACAAGACGACTCACTTCATCTTTTGAGAGGCCGGAAGACGATTCAATTCTGATTTTTTGCTCTTTGCCAGTGCCAAGATCTTTTGCAGAAACATGTACGATTCCGTTTGCATCAATGTCAAAGGTGACTTCGATTTGAGGAACCCCGCGCGGTGCAGTTGGAATGCCTTCCAGATTAAAAAGTCCAAGCGAGCGATTGTCGCTTGCCATTTGCCGCTCTCCTTGGAGCACTTTGACTGTAACCGCTGTTTGGCTGTCTGCAGCAGTCGAAAAAATTTCTGACTTGCGCGTCGGAATCGTCGTATTGCGCTCAATGAGTTTGGTCATGACACCGCCTAATGTTTCAATCCCAAGAGAGAGCGGTGTGACGTCGAGTAGAAGAACGTCACGCACGTCACCTGCTAGAACTCCGCCTTGGATTGCAGCTCCGATTGCGACGACTTCATCTGGATTGACGCCTTTATGAGGCTCTTTGCCAAAAAGTTTTCGAACGGTTTCTTGTACTGCAGGCATGCGAGTTTGGCCGCCGACAAGAATGACTTCATCAATTTGTGACGCATCAAACCCCGAATCTTTGAGACATTTTTTGCATGGCTCAAGCGTTCTTTCTACCAAGTCCTGCACCAATTGCTCAAGCTTTGATTTTGTTAATGTGATGACCAAATGCTTTGGTCCAGCCGAATCAGCAGTGATGAATGGGAGATTGATTTCTGAGGTTTCTGAACTTGAGAGTTCGCATTTAGCTTTTTCGCTTGCTTCCCTAAGCCGTTGAAGCGCCATTTTGTCTTTACTTAAATCAATCCCTTCAGACTTCTTAAATTCGCTTATGAGCCATTCAATGATTCTTCGGTCAAAGTCATCACCGCCTAAGTGCGTGTCGCCATTGGTTGCTTTGACTTCAAAGACACCTTCCCCAATTTCCAAAATTGAAATATCAAAAGTCCCGCCCCCTAAATCATAAACTGCAATTCGCTCGTCTTTCTTTTTGTCTAGTCCATATGCAAGCGCTGCTGCGGTTGGCTCGTTGATGATTCTGAGCACCTCAAGTCCTGCAATTTGTCCGGCATCTTTAGTGGCTTGACGCTGTGAGTCGTTAAAATACGCAGGCACTGTGATGACAGCTTGCTTCACGGTTTCGCCAAGAAATGCTTCGGCGTCCGCTTTTAATTTTTGAAGCACCATCGCTGAAATTTCTGCAGGAGGGTAATCGCGTCCATCGACACTGATTGCCGCGTCGCCATTTTTCGCCTCACGTGTCTTAAACGGGACAAGTTTTGCTTCCTCCGCAGTTTCGTGGAATTTACGTCCAATAAACCGCTTTGCGCTGAAAATGGTTCGTTCTGAATTGGTGACTGCTTGTCGTTTCGCAGTCTGTCCTACGAGACGTTCATTTGTTTTGGTGAATGCAACTACCGAAGGTGTCGTTCTATTTCCCTCTTTGTTTGAAAGGACTTTTGCTTCCCCACCCTCCATAATTGCCATGCAAGAGTTTGTTGTTCCAAGATCAATTCCGATTACTTTTCCCATATTCAATTACCTCCAATTTCGTGATGAATTTTTAAAATGTGTTAAGTGACTGCAAATCACAAATCAATAACTATGCCAGCAAAGTTACAGCTAAAATTATTCCTGCGAAATATGGTGAATATTTTATTATGTGACACAATTGCACATATTGTGTCAAATTGCTTACAGCGAGTCTATTCATTAAACTTCAAGTTTGTACTCTTCAATCTTTCGGTACAAGGTGCGTCTTGAAATTCCAAGCTGCTTTGCTGCCAAACTTTTATTAAAGTTTGTTTCATGAAGTACCTGCTTAATCAAGTCTGCTTCCATCTTTTGGAGATTATTCTCCTTTGTGGGTTGATGAATTGTATGTGTCGCGGGTGGTATGCTCATTTTTGTTACAGCTTTGATGTCCTGAGGAATTTGGCTGGGTTCAATAACCTCAGTATTGGAGAGTACGACAATGCGTTCAACAATATTTTTAAGTTCCCGAACATTACCCGGCCAGCCATAAAGAGAAAGTAAATCTAAAGTACCCTGCGAAAAACCTGAAATTTGCTTGCGATTTTTAGCTGCAAATAAACGGAGGTAGTGATTTGCGAGCAAGGGGATGTCTTCTGGTCGCTCACGAAGCGGCGGCACTTCAAGTAAAATGACATT
>JAHFHD010000091.1 GCA_023247075.1 Candidatus Omnitrophota bacterium
AATCCAACTGATGAAGAAAATCAACTTGCGATTAGGCTCAATCAAAACCCTAACATGCATGGCTTGTCTTGGATTAACTACATCCACCAATATGAATTGATGGGTCATCAAATCTTCTTAAGTGTGGGTGAGGGCGGCAAAGCCTTTGCCCATGTGCTGGATAAGACTACACATCAATTCCGGGATCCAACTGATGAAGAAAATCAGCTTGCGATTAGGCTCAATCAAAACCCTAACACGCATGGCAACTCTGGGATTTACTACATCCACCAATATGAATTTATGGGTCATCACATCTTCTTAAGTGTGGGTGGAGACGGCAAAGCCTTTGCCCATGTGCTAGATAAGACTACACACCAATTCCGGAATCCAACTGATGAAGAAAATCAGCTTGCGATTAGGCTCAATCAAAACCCTAAGACGCATGGCAACTCTGGGATTGACTACATCCACCAATATGAATTGATGGGTCATCAAATCTTCTTAAGTGTGGGTGAGGACGGCAAAGCCTTTGCCCGTGTGCTGGATAAGACTACACATCAGTTCCGGAATCCAACTGATGAAGAAAATCAGCTTGCGATTAGGCTCAATCAAAACCCTAACACGCATGGCACGTATTGGATTGACTACATCCATCAATATGAATTGATGGGTCATCAAATCTTCTTAAGTGTGGGTGGAGGCGGCAAAGCCTTTGCCCATGCAAGTCAAATGAGGAATATTTCGCAAACACCATCTCACCAAACTCAAATCACAAACCTGAAAGACGAAATTGCAGCGCTATCACTTAAAATTAAAATGAATGAGGAAAAACTGCGTAAACACAATAGTGAATTTGTTGGCGATGGGAAAAAGGCGCAGAAAGTAACCGGCTTGGTTGGACAAGGAAAAAAGTGGTTGAAGAAACTGTGGAAAAGAAGTGAATTGAGAGGTCAAACACAGTTTCAGGAAAACAAAGGTGAACAACCTGTAATACCCGCCGGCTTTCGTGAGCATCTTGCCCAGTATTACTCATTGAAATTAAAAATGTGGGAAGCTTTAGAACGAAATGATGAGAAAATATTTTCTGAAACGCTTCAAGAATTTCACAAAACCGCAGAGCATTTCAAAAACCACATGGATAACGAATTTAGCTTATCGGGCGCCGAGCAAGCCATAGAAAATGTGTTTCACCGCCTTCCGAAAAGCCAAGCGATGGCGATGTTAACTGGAGGTTTCGATGTAGGGCGCGCAACAAGAGAAATTATGACTGTTGCGAGCGCTCCAGTCGACCTGTTTTACACAAACCTCCGCGAAAAAATTCTCACAGAAATTTCAGAAGATTTGTATCCAGAAGATCAGGAGCTCCAACAAAAAATGAAAACAGACTTAGCACGAGATGTGCTTACCACCTCGCTTCATGATCTTATGAATCCAAGCTACTACCAAGGAGACATAAGTTCATGGAAAGAGCGCGCCCAGCATGATCTTTTGGGACTATCTCACGCCGGAGCAGGCTGGGGCTATTACGATACAAAAACCACAAAGGTTCACATTCACCTTCATCCTGAAAAGCTTGCCAAAGATGTAACGCGCTTCCATCCTATAATCCGCGGCCTCATTTTAAGATCTACGATTTGGCATGAGGTTTCGTTTCACTATTTAGCAGCAGATATTCCTGGAAGGGGAAAGGTTTTTAAGGTTCCGGCAGGGTGGGAATATCTCACATTTGCCCTCGACGTGCTCATTCGGCTCAAACATATGCCAAAGGGGACGCGAATTCAAGATTATGCAAAGGAGTTTGGTGATGATGCGCTTCAACATTTAATTGAACGCGGCAGACAATATGCGCGTGACGGAGGAGTGGGGTTAGAGGTGAAGGAGGGAGCGAGCGGCTCCCCGGGCGCAGGGCTTTTCTTTGACGGTCTTTACACGCAAGCCGCGCTCGCCTACCAGGATGCGAAGCTTTCTTCGGTTGCATTGTTAAATGGCTATGCGGGCGAGCGGGCAGTGGCGCTTGTGCTCGGGGGGTTTCTCTATGAGAAGGAAATACAAACACATTTTAAGTTTGGCTCCCTCGCTTATCTCAAAGAACTTTTTGATGTTTTAGACCAGCGCCAAGGTCTTCCAGACGAGCGCGAGCGAGCCTGGATGGAACAGGTTTTGGACGAGACAAGTCGCTATGTGAGCGCCCTCATGGGAAATCCAGTTCGTATGCAAGCGATTCGAGGCGGGATGTGGCAGTTTCGTCTCGCAAGTAACAGAAAGTCAAGCCATGTGCTTTTTTACCTTCCCACAGACTTTAGATTGAGAACCGAAGACGGCGACACTTTTGAAGAACGCGCTGAAACCATGAGAGAACGGGCGCTTGGACATGCGCTTTTGGCGCTTGCACGCACAAAACATGCCCGCCGCCCCCTAACGTCTCAGGTTGCAAAGAGCATTCAAGCTCAAACTTCTTTTCAGCTTCTTTGGAGCGTATTTGATTTACCGCGCGTGATTCGATTAAGTTTAACGGAAGCAGGGTTTAAGCCCGAGTTAAGCGACCTTCAACAGGGCTTGCCGGCATGGTACCACCGTATTTTTTATGACCGATACGGTTCTCATATTTCGCTCCCGTATGCGAGAGCAAGATTGGGTGCGATGCCGCTTCACCTTCAGTTTTTGGATTCATTCCTCTATTTGTTTACGAATGTAAAACCGGGCGAGGATGCGCTTGATCCCCGGCTTGAGCACCCAAAAGTAAAAGAAGCAATTGAACGTGTTTGGGGAAGCTTTGATATTTCACTTGAGGAGGAATGGGGCGCTGGGAAACTATTGTTTGATGCGGAACGTCTTGATCTTCACAAGTTCTCAAAGATCTTAATGCATACAGTTTGGCCTGAATACGAAAAGTTATTTCAATTGGCGCTTGCCGAAGAGCAGAAAAAAATGGAAGCCCAAAACCGAGTAAAGGAAGATTCAGAAGAAGCCGAGCAGCTTCGCAAAAAATTTAGCCAGATGGCGAATCAGTGGATGGAGGCGATGCAAGGCCAATTTGCCCAACAAATGAATTCTGGCGCTTCTTCAAGCGGCTATATGGGCTCGTCACAGGGTCCCTTAAGTGGCAGCTCCAAACCATCCGGAGCGCCGAGCAATCAGGCGACTACAGGAGAACAAGCTGCGGGCATGGAAGGATTAATGAATGCGCTTCAGGCTCAGGCCACCGCAGGCAATGGTGTGGGGGATTTGGGACCTGAGTCCTCTGGTGAAGCAGAAAATGGAGAGCGTGATGCGGGAGATAAAAATCCATTTAAGCCGTTTGAGTCACATCATTCATTGTCTCAGCCGAAGATTCAATCGCCCCCGGATCCTTTTCACGCTGGTCAAAATGCAGCGCCGCCGGTTGCAGCCGGAGGAGCAGCGCATCAAACAAATGCCATGCAAGAGATGCTCACAGGCCTTGAAAGCGAACTGAATCAGCTTTCCAGTCAAGTCAGCCAAATCCAGCAGCAATTGGGCGAGATGACGCAGAATTTAAATAAAGTTCAGTCGGGAGCTTCAGGACTTGGCGAAGGCGCGGCCGTACTGCCAACAGATCAAGCTAAAGAGGGAGAAACGCTCGCAGACGAACTCAATGAAAGCGCTTCGTCATTTGAGTCGGGGGTTGAGAGCATTAAGTCTGGCACGAACAAAATTCATGGAGGCGCAAAAGCTGCTCACGACCAAGCAAAACATGCGGCCGTTCATAGCCCATGGTCACCGGATGCGCTTCAAGCGCAAGAGGAAACAGGTTTTGCTGTAGATAACTCTGAGACGCTTAAAGCAAAAGCAGAGCGCTTAAAACATTTAGCTGAACAAATCGGAAATCAAGTCAAAAAGCTTACAAATAACTTGAAAGATGCGCGGCCAGAGTCTGTTTCAACACTTTTAAATCAAGCTGCGACTCTTCAGTCTACGATTCAGTCATTTAAACACCAAGCGGCACAGATGCAAAGCATAACGGGCGAGACGAGCAAAATTCTAGATGACGTTCGAGATGCTGTTAAAGGATTGAAAGAGAGCTTAACTCAGCTCAAGAGCGTTCAATTACAAAGTCAAAGCAAAGCTGAAACATCTGATGCAGGAAACGCAAGTGCGTCAAAAGCAGAAAGCCCTGAAAGTGGAGGGCAAAGCGCTGGAAGCGGGAAGAGGACGGTCCTTCCAAGTGAAGCCAAAGGGCTTTCAGATCTGACGGGAATTGAGTCTTACCAACCAGTTTCACTTTCAAAACCGGCCCAATCACTAAAACCGCACATCATTAAATTAGCGGCGTATGATCCTAAACTTGAAGAACAAAATCAGGCCAAGCAATTTGGATTCACGGTAGAGGAATACCGAGAATATTTGAGTTGGAAGCAAGCAAAAGTCATCATGCGCAATGGAAAAACTATTACTGTAAAACGGCTCATCGACCAAATTAAAGAATTTTTAGATGCGTTGCTTCTTCCGGTTCGCAAGGAAACAGAAATCGGTCCCTTTTCTCAGGGAGAAGATTTGGGTGAGGACTATTTAGTGGAGGCGCTTGTGGGAGGGGATGCTATGGTGGAAACCGCGAAGAAGTTGCCCGTTCCTGTCACCATCAGCATTATTTTTGATCGCAGCGGCAGCATGGGCTGGGGAGGTGATGGCAGCGGAACGCCAGTTCAGCATGCGAAATTAATTGCCTTTGCTTTCATGGAAGCGCTTTTTGCACACAATCGCGAACGTGAAAGCAGGGGTTACCATGGCCAGCCTATTCGCTTTGAAATCGGTCTTTTTGAATCAGAACCTACCCTTTTAGTCAGTCATGCTTCAAGCCGCCAAACCGATCCGCGGAGCAGATCATCCAAGAAAATCATTTTTGATCTTGTAAAAGCGATTGAGGCCGGAGGCGGCACTCGCTTCTCAGACGCTGTTGGCGTGTTTAGCGCTCGTCTTATGAAAAACGACGGCACCGTGTACAGTTCACCTAAAGGCGTACGCATGCTCGTGGCGGTCACGGATGAAAAAGTTGACTCCTCTCAAAAGGCTTCTGTTTTGGGGACCATGGAGCAGGTTGAAGATGAAGGAGGATATATTGGGATTGCGCCCGTAGGTGGCGCCGACATACAAGCGGAGTCGAAACACATTTTTGGGTTTGAGCGAGTGATTGTCGCAAATCCGCTTACGGAGTTGGTTCAGGCAATTGCTGCTCAGGTGGTTCAGCAAGTGCGTCTGAAATATCCGGAGACGAAAATTACGCCTGATATTCTTTCTTTTGTTAGCGGCCGCTCAGAGCTGCGCGCGATTCCTAAATCGCTGGAAAGAATTGCAACTGGAACCAAAGATATCGATGGAACAGAGCAGTACTTTGAACATTTCTTTCTTCAGAAAAAGAATGGAAAAGAGTTTCTGGTCTGGTTTGACGAAGATGGCTCCGAACCGCTCCTCTATTGGGAACGTGGACCAGGAGGGCCAGACGTACCCAAAGTCAAAGTTTCCCCTACGAAATCAAACGAGCTTTATTTGAAAAGTATTTTTGAATCACTTTACCGGGCAAACACAGAATTTACGTCAATCGCTCAAGACGGGAAGTGGATGATTCAGCGAACAACGGAAGATACGCTGACGCTGAAGCAATTTGATGCCCGTTTAGGCCGGTGGCGAGAGCGAATGAATTCTTCGTATGAAACACTTTATCTTATTAAAAAAGGAAACGATGTTTTTTCGAATGGACAAGTGAGCTGGAAAAATGACGAGTCAGCAAATAGGCTTTTGCTATCTCGTGACCACCAGCACTTTTATCCAGTTAAAGATTTTGATTTCAATCTATCCTTGATTCAACATGGCGAGTTTCAACAACTTTCCGAAAATGAGATAGTTTATTTAAATTTTAAAGCTGGTCTCTCATTATTTTTAACGAAGCAAGGCAATGAATGGAGTGTGCGCGAACGGCTTCAGACAGAGGACGAATCGCTTGAGCATCGGTGGTATCGCCACATGTTTGAGGTGGTTGGTGAGACCGGGCTTGGAAAAGATGTGGGTTTTGAAGCAGCTGCGATGCTCATGAATGACCAACTATTCATGATTTCTGCTTCTGAGCTTATGAGGGAGGGAGATATAGACTGGTGGCGGGCAATTGGTATTGAGCAAGAAGGAGTCTCCTCTCAGTTGCCTTCTGCATTTGTGCTTGCGCAGGAGCATGGCGGCTGGGCGCTCATTCGTGAGGCGCACAAAATGCCAGATGAAATGTGGGCAGTGCTCAAAACCAAACTGTCAAGCGGTGAGCACAAAAGCTTTGAAAAAGGCCCTACTGGAGAAACCATAGAATCTGTAAAACCGGACCACCCCCGAACCCGCTTCGTTGCTTCTGCCAATCTGATACGAAAAGGTATCCATGGAGCGGCGAATCGCGATCAAGCGGTTCAGCGTAGAAAAGAGGGCGATCAAAAAATCTGGGACTTTCCAGAAGACGAAATTCGCTCGCAACTTGATTTTGCACGTACTTTTGCAATTGAACTTGGTGTTTACAACGACCAACTGGAACATCAATTTGCAGACTGGATTCCAAGGCTTGTGCTGAAAGCGGTGGATCAAAGGCTTGTCTTCGGCGGCTACGATGCAGCACAGATTCAAGTGCTGAAATCAAGTCGACGCAATTGGGAAAAACTAAAAGACGATACATTTGAGCCGTCAAACGACATCGGTGAACAGTTGGTTCGCGCGCCGTCGCCGCGTGTGCTTAAAAATATCATTTCTCATTTTATCGCTTATCCACTGGATTTTAAACATCGCGCTAACTCTGTCATTCAGCTTTACTTTAATTTTGAGGCGGAGCAAGACCCAGACAATACCTATGCGCGCATTCCAACTGACTACAGGAGTGCGGGCTTTAACGATTCGAGAGTAGCAAAAACCCCTATTTTAAATGCAAACTCTTTTCAAGTTAAAGAAGAAACAAGCGGACACCTTTCTCTTCAAGTTATACCAAAGGGGCGCGGCAATCAAAACTGGGATGTCGTCACCGTGCCGCTCCATGAGGATTCATATCTTGCTCGTCAGTACAAGGCAGGTGTGAGTGAACCAAAAGTAAGAGACCAGCTCATCCAGTGGCTTGAAGGTGTGAGTGAAAACGCACATGTCGCCTATCGACTTTTGCAAGCTTACAGCTTGGGAATGGATCCGCTGCTTGTCGGTGAACAGGAAACCGGAAAATCAGTTTTGATTCAGGAATTACAACTTTTGGTCGGCCCGCCAAAGCGACTCAAGGTCGATATGCGGCCCAATACGAAACCCAAGGATATAACTTATCAGATGCATGTCGGCGAACAAGGGAAGCCCGGCGTGTCTGGGTTTTTAAGGAAACAAGTTGCCCTAGGGTTTCACTTAGGCGCGCCGGTACATATTGATGAGGCAAATCATGCGGAGTCAGTCGCTGTTATGAACGACGTTTTAGATAGCCGCAGTCTGGTGAATCCGCTTGGCCAAAGAGAAAAAGTAAATCGAGGCGTTGGTTTTTGGCTGAGCATAAATCCGCCAGGTCAAGAGTACCTGGTTAACGATTTTTCCGCTGAATTCTTGGAGCGCGTCATGATTATTCCAGTGCGCCCAGTGCCCCCAGAGCAAATGAAAAAAATCGTGGAGAAAGCGGGCATAAAAAGTTCGCGCAGCGTCAATACAAGATTTGTTGGGGAAGAAATTACCTCCGGCCCGCTAAGCGGCAAGTGGAGCGGCTTAATTGGACTTGCGATGCATATCCGAAGCGAGCGCGAAAAGAACCGAAAATATTTGCCGCGTGCTCCGGGACCAGGGACCGTATCCAACTGGATTTCAGACATACTAGATTATTTTGAGCCGTCTTTAAAAGATCGGAACACTTATTTGAAAGAAGAAGTTCAGGCGGAAACAGGAATTAGTCTTGAAGGCAGCGCGCTCCAGGTGATTCGAAGTTATTTTTTGGGTGCGTTTGACGCCACGCCCAGTTTAAAAGAGACAATTCGAAAACACATGGCTTCTCCTCAGGAAGTTTTGCGCGATCGTCTGCTTAAGAAATTTACGATGCAGTCTTCCTCCCCTACCGAGCGCGCCGATTGGGTGACTCATTTTACACAGTCGCTTGCGGCGGTTGGTTTGTGGGTTGATCAGGCAGCCGATCCAGATCAGGACGGCTTTCTTAAGTTTTTAGGCGGGGAAGAGTTGGTCGCTGAGTTTTCTGAAATGGTGCGTGAACCAAGAACGAAAATTGAAAAAATAGATTCGTTGCTGCGCTATTTGCAGAGATACCTAAAATCAAGCAGCTATCTTTCCCAGGTGGATGAGCTAGAAAAAGAGATCACCCGCTTGCTTGAGCCAACATCCGAAAAGTGGAAAGAGTTAGACTTTCAAGAAATGCTCAAGAGGTTTGCCATTTTGACAGAAATCTACGGCGTGCTTCAAGTAACTTTCCAAAAAAAGGGAGCGATTCTGCGCGCAGGAGATCAACGTATGAATGCGAACTGCCTCAAGCTGGAACTATTGATCAAAACACTGTTTGAGGGAGTGCGGGAACGTAAATGGCCTGTGTTTGAACTCGAAGCCGGCGGCCATGAAAACTTTGACATGGAAAAATCCTTGGGTCAATGGATAGAAAAATGGAACAAGCACAAAGCAGATATCGAAGGATCCTTTCCAGATAAGCATGCCTGCGATCTTTTGTTTCAACTACAGATTTTTGGCGAAGATGATGCACTGTACAAAGACCTGATGAATCGTGAGCTGGGGCTTGCCCTATCTTCCAACCGAGCAGAGCTGCATCAGGGGAGCGATTCAAAAGTTTCCCACGCTGTGCTGAGTCAGCGTCCGGCGCGCCCCGAACTCCGCACCGCTCAGGATAAAGACACCCCGGCCATGAGATTAAAGGCCCTGAACACTGAACGCGATCAAAAAGTAAGGCAGCGAGACCAGCTTAAGCGTCTCCCGCTCATTA
>JAHFHD010000092.1 GCA_023247075.1 Candidatus Omnitrophota bacterium
GCGGAAGATGCAATTCGGATTGCGCGTCTTGCACGGGCAGCGTGCGCGAGTGACTTGATTAAGCTTGAGGTGTTGGGCGACTCAAAAACACTTCTTCCCGATGTTCTGGCACTTCTTGAAGCAACCAAAGTATTGGTCAAGGAAGGTTTTACTGTGATGCCTTACACAAATGATGACCCAATCATTGCGAAAAAATTAGAAGATGCCGGCGCCGCCTGTGTGATGCCGTTAGCAGCCCCAATTGGTTCTGGTCGGGGAGTTCAAAACCGGTTGAACATTCAATTTATTTTGGATGCTGTTTCCGTTCCCGTGATTGTGGATGCCGGTGTCGGGACTGCTTCTGACGCATCCATTTGCATGGAACTTGGCGCAGATGGCGTGCTGATGAATACTGCGATTGCGTGCGCAAAAGATTCGATTCTGATGGCTGAAGCAATGAAGGATGCCGTCGTTTCCGGTAGAAAAGCATTTCTGGCCGGAAGAATGCCAATGCGAGATTATGCTTCTGCGTCCAGTCCACAAGAAGGTTTGGCTATTAAGTAATGAGGGAATGTGATGTACAAAATATTAGTTCTTGCAGGTGACGGAGTAGGGCCGGAGGTTGTTCGAGAAGGTATTCGAGTGCTCAAGAAAGTGGCTGAGATGGCTCACCTTGTTTTTGAATTCGAGGAAGCAAAGATTGGCGGCGCGTCCATTGACGCTTACGGCGAGCCAGTTACAAATGAAGTTTTAAAGCAGGCTCAAAGTTCAGATGCAGTGCTGCTTGGTGCTGTTGGAGGTGCTAAGTGGGATGGACTTGAGCATGGAAAGCGTCCAGAACAGGCGCTGCTTAAACTGCGTTCCGAACTTGGTCTTTATGCCAATTTGAGACCTGCATTGGTGGACCCAAGTTTGGTTCATGCGTCAACGCTTAAACCTGAAATAATTGAAGGTGTTGATATTTTGGTAATTCGCGAGTTAACCGGTGGAATTTATTTTGGAGCGCCAAAGGGAATTGAAAAAAATCACGACGGTTCTTCACGCGCTTTCAATACAGAAGTTTATTCTACCTTTGAAGTGGAAAGAATCGCGCGAAAAGCATTTGAATTCGCAAGGAAACGCAAGCGGCGCGTCACATCCGTTGACAAAGCAAATATTTTGGAATCAAGCATTTTGTGGCGCAATGTTGTTTCTGAAATTGGCAAACGTTTTCCGGATGTTCAACTCACACACATGTATGTAGACAATTGCGCGATGCAGCTCATTCGCAATCCGAAACAGTTTGATGTGATTGTGACTACCAATCTCTTTGGGGATATTTTAAGTGATGAGGCGGCAATGCTCACAGGTTCCATTGGGATGTTGCCATCCGCAAGTCTTGGTGACCGGCATGCTCTTTACGAACCAGTTCATGGAAGTGCGCCTGACATTGCCGGACAAAACAAGGCCAATCCCATTGCGACTATTAGTTCGATTGCCATGATGCTCCGCCACACATTTCATCTTTATGATCTTGCGCTTTGCGTGGAGCAGGCCATTCAACTGGTTCTTAAAGAAGGATTCCGTACGGCAGACATCGCCAGCGCAAACGGGGAAATTGTTTCAACAAGTCAAATGGGCGACTTGATTATTGAGCGAATGAAGCATTAGCCTTCCGCTTTGTATTTTGTTACCCAAAATTAAAAATGTTTGTTTAGCGTTTCGAAGTGCTGTCTTGTTATCTCTCTTGTGTCGTTCTTCGCCAAAAGGACGAATCCGTCCTCTGGCGGATGAGGCGCAGCCGACTTGTCCGCCATTAGTTTGGCGGAAGAATCTAGAAATCGCTAGATCCTTCGCTCCGCTCAGGATGACAACCACAGGAGGCTTCAGTAGTTAAACAAACACAAAATAAGGTTGTCAATTTATGAAAAAGAAAAACATTGCGATTGTAGGCGCTCACGGCGCCGTTGGAAGTGAAATTAGGTCCATTCTCGAAGAAAGAAATTTTCCAGTTGGAGAAATCCGGTTTTTTGGTTCTGAGCGGACCAAAGGGAAAACCATTTTATTTAGAGGGAAAAATTTCACGACTAGGCAGCTTGGTTTTTGTGAAGAGGATTTTCGCGGGATTGATTTTGTTTTGTCGAGCCCAGGCGCGACCATCAGCCGCAAATTTGTACCTTTTGCCGTGCAGGCGGGAGCGACCGTGATTGACAACACAAGTGCTTTTCGGATGGACCCAAAAATTCCTTTAGTAATTCCCGAAATTAATGCCCGTGACCTCAAAGGAAAACACCCGATTATTGCAAATCCAAACTGCTCGACCATCATTATGCTCATGGCAATTGCACCACTTCACAGAAAAAATCGTGTGAAGCGGATTGTGTGCGCAACCTACCAATCAGCGAGCGGTGCAGGTGCCATGGCGATGCGTGAATTAAGAAATCAAACTGCAGAGTTTTTTCAGCTGGTCGAGAAAGATGATGACCTTTTTTCCACGCATATTTACGACCAGAAATTTTTGGGCGGGAGAATTACGAAAAAAGTGTTTCCGCATCAAATCGCGTTCAATTTATTTTCCCATAACAGCTCAATTGCTGAAGATGGGTACAATGAAGAGGAACGCAAGGTGATGCAGGAGACAAAAAAAATTCTCCATGACAAAAAAATTAAAATCGCCATCACCTGCGTGCGTGTTCCCGTATTTCGCGCACATTCGCAGGCAATTCATCTTGAGTTTGAGAACCCTATGAGTGTTCGAGATGCCCGCCGAATTTTAGACCGCGCGCAAGGTGTTGAGCTGGTTGATGACCGCGAGCAAAATTATTTTCCGATGCCGATTGAAGCAAGCGGTAAGGATTCTGTTTTGACCGGACGCATTCGAGAAGACCGCTCGGTCAAAAATGGACTCGCTCTTTTTGTTTCCGGCGACCAGTTGAGGAAGGGCGCAGCACTTAATGCTGTTCAAATTGCAGAAGTACTTGTCAAAAGCGGAAAATAGAATCCTTGCGCAACATCAAACTAACGCTTGAATATGACGGGACCAATTTTTACGGGTTTCAAATCCAAGGCAGAGTGCGCACGGTTCAAAGAGAGCTTGAAAGCGCACTTAAAAAACTCTTCCAGACGCGAGTAAAAGTCGCGTATGCAAGCCGCACTGATTCTGGAGTTCATGCGGAAGCGCAAGTTGCGAATTTTTTAATCGATTCAAAAATCCCGCCTGTAAAAATCCTGCTCGGGCTTAATCACTATTTACCTGAAGATTTTTCTGTCACTCAAGCAGAGGAAGTGACGCTTAATTTTCACGCTCAATTTTCAGCGCGCTGGAAAACATACGAATATCGCGTCTTAAGCGACTGGGCCAGACATCCCACACACAGGTTTCGCTCCTTCCAAGTTTTTAAGCCACTTAATTTGCGTGCCATGCAGGATGCCGCTCGGCTGCTCAAGGGCACGCATGACTTCCGTGCTTTTCAAGCTAGTGGCAGCGAACGGAAAACAACGGTTCGGACAATTCGCCGATTTAAAGTTTCTAAAAATGGAAAAATGATTGTATTCGCAGTTGAAGCGAATGGGTTTCTCTACAAAATGGTGCGAAGTTTGGTTGGGACTTTGGTTAAGGTTGGAGAGGGGCGGCTTTCTCTTAGTGAACTAGCCCTCATTCTTCGCAAGCAAAACCGCGCATTAATAGGAGAAACACTTCCCGCTCATGGTCTTACACTCAAAAAAGTCACGTATTAACGTGACATGTTGGCTGTGACTGCCGTGTCATAAGTGTTTGTTCTATTTTGCTCGGGTTGAGATGGAGCACTTTCCATGCCCCAGGACATCGTTCTCCCTTCTGTCCATGCAAGTACTCTTGGGCCATTAAAATTTTCCTTTACCCCGTTTTGCTCATCCATAAGATCTTCGTCAAAGTAAAGTGTTGCAGATCCGTCGAAATTATATTCCTTGCCAACCAGTGCTCCTTTATAAGTGCCCGATTTTGCGTTAATCGTTGCATTCGGTGCGTAAATAGCTCCGTAAAGCGTGCTTGATGGTGAAACTGATACCGAATTTCCTTTGGAATAAAGGAGGAAATTTTTTGGGATTGGAGTTAATAGGGTTTGTCCCGCGCTGCTCATAAGGGTAACTCTGCCATTAATGGATACATCCCCATCCACAAAGATTTTTACGGGTCCCAAAGCTTCAAGACGGCCGATTGAACTGCCCGTTTTTCCGATGTCGAGTGAGTCAAACCTATAGGTGCCAGCTTGTAGCTGACAACGTCCAGTAGGTGTCACGGTGGTGCAGAGTGATCTCATGCTTGATGTGACAGTGTTGCCGGGAATTGTAAGGCTCCCTAAGGAAGTAATATTGGTTGTTGGTGGCTGAAATTGTTTGGGCTCCGCTGTTCGTCTTGTGCCAGTCACATTGACGCTGCTGCTGTCGCTAGTTTGCTTAATCACCGACGCTGGATTACCGCCGACAACGAGATCTCCGCTAACGTTTAAACGATTCACGTCAATCTTGAAAGCTTCAGGGGCAATGCTTCCTGTGGCTAGATGCCCCTTAGTTCCTGAGCCTGAGATTATGCTGCTCGATGATTTGTAACTGCGTGTAGTAAGGCTGCCTTTGATTGACACTTTTTGAGTTCCGTAGGCGGCGTATTCAAATAACTTTATCGGTCCCCCGCCAACCTCTACGTAGGTTGTAATCGTGCGGTTTTCATGAGCGCGACTTTGATTGTTGTTGGATGGAGAATGACCGGTAACTTCAATCATTCGGACCGAAGGAGCGCTGATCGGATTTGGTGTGGTTACTGTGATTATGTAACCACCTGTGAGTTTTCCAGAGCTCAAATCTTGATAATTGGTTCCACCATAGCTCGGGTTTTCTGGATTCACTCGGAGCGCTGCGAGTATTTTATCAGTGCCAGCCTCCGCCATATTAAATGCCATCATTCTATTTTGATTTCGCTCAGCTGCTTGCATGAAGGTAGTTCCTCTTGAAAACAGCGCAAGTGAATAAATGGAAAATGCCGCGAGAAGAAGATAAGTGGCCATGAGCAGAAAACCTCGTGTCCCACTTTTCATTTTTGTTCCGACTTGTTTTGTAATTTTTTTCATTTGATTATGACCTCCCGTAAATCATCTCGGATTGACTTGACATTTTTTGCCAAGCTGCCGGAGTCCCGTCGCTATTCTTTCCTATGCGCCACTTATTTTTGACTGTGTGATTCATCTTTAACTATTCCTCACTTCCGCTTGTATGGTCGTTTGAATCGGTATTTGAGGAATGAGCCTGCCATTCTTCATTGTTCTCTGCACACTTAGATTAATCGTGACCAAATTTGGAGAAATTGCATTGCCGCTGAATGTCAAACTTGTTACATCATTGGCAATCACAGATTGGATATTGGTCGGCGCGGCCTGTGTCCCTAAATCAGTTCGTATGACCTGACTGTTGTTTAACCCCCCACGTACGTATTGAATTTGATGTGCCTCTGCCCAATCAACCGCGTAGTTTGTCAAAGCGCTTGGGGTTGCATTTGGGTCTGGGACATCAAAATTAATTTGGGTGCATGCTTGTCCCGCTCCTGCTATTGGAGAGCAGCCATTTGGACGAAATGCAAAATTACTAGTTCCTCTGGTTTGTCTGATTTCTTGTGACATTCTGTACAGTCCTTCTCGCGCTGAATCTTGGAGTGTCATTCGAGTTTGTGTGGTTTGAATTTGCTGGTCACTTACTCTCATGGTTGTGAAGATGGCGTAAGTGATGATGGAAGAGATGGCGATGACCATCAGCATCTCAATTAAAGTAAAGCCCATTTTTTTTAAGAGTTGTCTTTTTTTCATTACGCCCTCTGTGTCACTAAGGTTCTGAGCGATGTTGTGGCTTGCCGCCTTGCATTTGTTTGCCAAGTTACTGTGGCAGTTACGTCCAGCGGATCTGCGTTAGGATTCAAATAACTGACAACCACTTGTTCCCCATTCAGATTTGCAAATCCTGGAAGCACCGCATTATTCTGGTAAGGGCTCGGCGGGCTCGTGATATTTCCAGGGAAAATTCCGGTATTTGCCGTGTTCCGTATTTGTTCAATGGCTCGACTCGCATCCTGGGTTGCGATGATTTGTTCGTAAGCCCCTTCAGTGGTTCTTTGAAGGGATGCTGTAGAAGAAAGGTAAGCAATCAGAGCGACGACACAAATGAGAACAGTAATAAGGAGTTCGATTAAGGTAAATCCATGTTTAGGTGTAATTCTTTTTAGAGGAGCAGATTTTTTGAACATGATTTTGTGAATCTAACGTCGCCTCCTTTTTTATGAGTTTTCTGAATCTATTAGCAAAGGTAGCACATGGGCAGGCCCGGGATGACTTTGTTTCAAATTTATTAAGCGGCTGAGATTACCTAAAACATTGTCTGTAACACCTTATTTTTCACCTACAAATCGGGCAACTAACTCTCAAATCTGATTTTTAAAGTGATTTTTTGACAATTACCATTTCGTTTGGTACACTTCCTAACCTTTTACCGAAAGAAGAAAATGAGCAAACAGACCGAAACTTATATTCCAAAAGCAAATGAGATTGAGCGGAAGTGTTTTGTTGTTGATGCCAAAGGGTGGGTGCTTGGCCGATTAGCAACGCGAATTGCTCGAGTTCTCTTAGGCAAGGACGAAGTATTTTACACGCCGTACATGGAGTGCGGGGACCAGGTGGTCGTGGTGAATGTGGAGGCAATTCGGGTTACGGGTAAAAAATCAAAAGACAAAATGTATGATTCATATTCTGGTTACCCTGGCGGCCGAACAGAAATGTCATTTGAGGAACTTCAAAAAATTCATCCCGACGAAATATTAACCGAAGCCGTTCGAAGAATGCTCCCAAAAAACCGAATGCGGGACAAAATGATGAAGCGTCTCCGCGTTTTTGCTGGACCAAAACATTCTCATCTGGCGCAGAAACCAATTCCGCTTACGCTTAGTTAAAATTATGACAGACGAAAATAAAGCAGGTAGTTCAACCAGTATTTTTTATGCAACAGGCCGCAGGAAATCTTCAGTAGCACGTGTGTGGCTTGAGCTTGGCGGTCAGAAAAGGCTTGTCAATGATTCTGAATTTGTGAAGTATTTTCCACTTGAAACGCTGCGCATGTTGATTGATCAACCATTTGAAACAACCCAAATGGGCGACCGTTTTGGAGTAAAGGCAACGGTAAATGGAGGCGGTCTTAGCGGGCAGGCAGGCGCTGTCCGGCTTGGAATTGCGCGAGCATTAGTTTTGTTCGATGCAAATTTACGTTCTCCTCTCAGACGCGGCGGTTTTCTAACGAGAGATCCAAGGAAAAAAGAACGGAAAAAGTACGGACGCAAAGGTGCGCGCCGCAGCTTCCAATTTACAAAGCGTTAATCCAGAGTTGTTTGGAACATTCCGTGAAAAGCTATTTGATTGTCTGTTTATTTTTTGTTGCGTTGTTGCTTGTTAGTATGTTTACGGGTTGTGCCGCATTTCTTGAAGATTATTCTTACAGTCCAATAAACTCCAATACCATTAACAGCAATTCCTATTAATTGCCTGCTTGAGAATTTTTTAAGGCCCATTCGTAAGTTGTGAATATGATGCGGCGTCTCAGTCCTCCATTGCATAAGCCGGACAGTCACAATTGGTTTGTTCGCCTCACTCCTATTCTTGCTTTCGCTGGGATTATTGTTTTAGGTGGGTTTCTCACCCTCTTTTTTCTTGCTCCTCGGCTCATTCATTCCCTTCAACTTGAAACACGAATCAAAAAACAAATTGAGGAACAAACCGGCTTGCGGCCTTCTTTTGAGTCCATCAAGCTTACGTTTACTCCGTTTCCAGCAGTTGAAATTCATCGCCTGTCTTTTGTCAATCCAAAAACCAATCGAGTAATTTCTCAATTTCAGGCAGAGTTCGTACGCATTGAACCGCAGCTCCTTGCATTTGTTTTTAAGAGGCTTGAGTTCGCACAAGTTTTGATTGAAGGAGCTCAATGTAATTATCTTTGGCATGCAGGAAATGGAGTCAGATCCAGGGTATTTTCCATCCGCGATTTAAATCTAAAATTAAGAAATGTCGGCTCTGGTCGTCCCATCTCATTTAATCTTGAAGGAAAGTGGCTTTCAACCAAAAAAAATCTAGCCGCTTCTGGAACCATACAAACCGACTTCTCGAATTTTGATTTCAGAACGCTTGATTTAAACTCTCAATTCTCGGTCAAGCAAATTCCTGTTTCAGAACTTGTGAACTGGTGGGGAGGAGAATTGCCAATTTTTGTGAAGCAGGGCACGCTTGAGTTTCATGGGTCAGCATTCAAGAAAAAATCTTCTGTACTCGAGGCAAGAGGAGCCGCAAACCTTGAGAATTTTTCCTATGAGATTCCAGGAAGAAAGGCCTCAGGTTCTCCCGCGCGCTACCAGCTTGAGTTCGGACTCGAATATGATGTCGCAACAGGCGCTCTGCATCTAAAAGATGGAAAGGGATTACTCCCATTTGGAGATCCGGTTGTTTTTGAAGCAAATCTCAACACACAGACATGGGATGTTAAACAGATTTTAATTCATTCTGATTCGGTTCGGCTTGAATCCCTTTTTCAGCATCTTTTACCACTTCAGGAAGCGCTTCCAGTAAATATGGGGTTTTCTGGAAATGCGAAATTCAATTTTTATGCAAAAGGAAATCCCGCTCACCTTTTTTTTAGTTTATCAACCGATCTCACCGACGCAGCTCTTTCTTATTCAACGCTTTTTTCGAAACCAGAGCATGTCCCTCTTTCAATTCAGGCAGATCTTCAACTTGCTGGAGGACGGGTGTGGCGCGGTGACTTAACGACAGAGTTTGAAGGCGCATCCCTCAAAGGGTCTGTTGTGGCATTTGATCAAGTGAGTCACCTTGGTGAAGTCACTGTGTTGACGAATAAGTTTCGCACAAACCAGTGGGAACAGTATT
>JAHFHD010000093.1 GCA_023247075.1 Candidatus Omnitrophota bacterium
TGAAAAAGTATAGCGGAAAAAAAAGTGGGAAACAACGGAAATGATTACTGTCCAGCGTGGTAGGAACTAAATTTAATCGTCCAGTTGATTTATGAAATCGACCATCATCTTGAGACGCCCAAAATGGCACCGGTCAAAACGCATCACAAGCCGCGGCAAATCTGCTGTTTCCGGCTCACCCGTCTCCATGACAAGCGCGCCTGACTTTTCAATTTTTCCAGTTTCGACAATGTCCTTAAAACGTGAGTTTAATTTCTTGACTGCTCCATCCGAAATGGATCGCTTCAAACGAATCACAAGCTGGTCACCCACAAAACGCATCGAGTGGTAAACTTTGTAAAATTGAATGATGACGTCACGCGCTTCTTTTTCATTTGAAGTCACGTGGAATAAATTGAGATCAGCAGCATCAATCATCTTGCGGCCAAGTAAGGACTTCTTGATAAAGTGAAGCCATGTTGACCAATAACTTCCTGACTTTGGCTCAAGAAGCACAATTGGCCGCGGCATCATCTTACCCGTTTGCATAAGCGTTAAAGTTTCAAAACCCTCATCAAGCGTCCCATACCCGCCGGGAAGAAGGCAAATCGCATCAGACTCCTTCACAAAAATGAGTTTACGCGTGAAAAAATATTTGAAATGAATTAATTTCTTGTCTTCTGAAATCACTGGGTTCACGTCCTGCTCAAGCGGCAGCCTGATATTCGCCCCAAAACTATGCGCGCGCCCAGCACCTTCGTTACCGGCATGCATAATCCCGGTTGAACCTCCTGTGACAATCATCCAACCGCTTTCTACCATTAGTTTGCTAAAGCGTTTTGCCATCTGGTAGGAAGAGTCACTTTTTTTGATTCTCGCTGAACCGAATACACTGACCTTTTTAAAATGCCGGTAGGGTCTAAAAATTCGGAATGCCCAGCGCAATTCTTTGAGACTTGTATTTAGAATTTTTAAATCACCGCGGTCGACGCGCTCATCCTGAAGCTTGAGTGCAGTGGTGATGATTTGACGAAATAGGTCTGTGTTTTCATCGGAAGACGAATGAGAAATGAGTCGCTCAATCGCCTGATTTAATTTTTGAGACTTAAGTTCGTACCGTGATGCTTCTTTTTTCATTTTGGCTATTTGCTTTGGAACTGCGTTTCTCTTTGGTGTAAGAATAACACATTAATGAAGAAGATGGGTTGCTTGAAGGCAAACAGCCATTCCAATTTCAAGTAGCTTCAAAACATTTCAGAACTGGTGGAGCTGGTGGGAATTGCACCCACGTCCAGTGAGACTCAAGTAAGTGGCTCTTCATGCTTAGGTTGCGATTTGATTTAACCTTGAAAACTCCCGCACCCAGGATTTCTCAAAGCGAGCTTTTAAGCTTTTTGCCCACTCCGTCAAAAGCAAACGAAATGAACTATCCTTGTGTCAGTCGTCTCAAAAGCCCCCAAGGCTAAAGACCCAAGAGACGTCGCTGAACCTAATTAGGCAGCGAAAGGAAGAGCAACAGGCCCGAAGGCTCTATTGCTCCAGCTGATTTTGTCAGCATTTTTGTTTTGTGACGTGTTTAGCGAGGCCTCGCCACCACCTCGGCATGCACCAACTTACCAAACCATCCCCTGTCGATCCTATTCAGCCCCAATGCAGAGAAATGATACCTCATCCTGCCTTCCGTTTCAATGCTTGCCGGATTTGGCGGTCATCCATTTTCTTTTTAATTGATTCCCGTTTGTCATGCTGTTTTTTAGCTTCGCCGACCCCAATCTGAATTTTTGCTCTGCCATTCTTAAAATAAATCGACAAGGGAATGCAAGTGACTCCCTTCTGACGAATCATTCCTGTGAGCTTTACGATTTCACTTTTGTGAAGGAGCAACTTTCTCGTTCTTGCCGGGTCAACTGAAGACGGATTTTGTGAATGGGAATAAGGGCTCACGTGCATTCCAATCACATACACTTGCCCCTCGCTCAGATTTTTGACGAAGGCTTCATTCAAACTCACGCGCCCTTCACGAATTGACTTCACCTCTGTCCCAGTCAATGCAATGCCGGCGTCAAATCGCTCCGTAATAAAATAATCAAAACTCGCTCGGCGGTTGACAGCAACTGGTTTTGTGTTCATATGAAAGCAATCATGTGGAAAGTTGAGATTTAAAAAACATGGTTAAGAAAATTGAGGCATGTGCTTATTTTTTCGGTACAATATGCCCTCTTAAGCTGGAGTGGCGGAATAGGCAGACGCGCACGATTCAGGTTCGTGTGGGGAAACCCGTGCAGGTTCAACTCCTGTCTCCAGCACGCTTTGATATTTTTAAAAAAAATCTGGGCGGCAGAGGACTTGGCGCCCTTCGCCTCTGCGAGGCTTCGGGTCGGCCACCCGCCTCGTAACAAACCCTTCCATAGGTCGGGTTTACGAGGCTCCCTTCAAGTCCTCTACTATGTAAAGAATCTGGGCGGCAGAGGACTTGAACCTCTGACCTTTCGGATGTGAACCGAACGCTCTAACCAGCTGAGCTAGCCGCCCTGAAATCTTCAAAGAAATATCGACGGAAAAAAACGTGGGCGATTCAGGGCTCGAACCTGAGACCTCTTCCGTGTAAAGGAAGCGCTCTAACCAACTGAGCTAATCGCCCGCTCAAACTCAAAAATCATTGCCTCCCTAAATACTCGCCCGTACGAGTGTCTACCTTTACTACTTCCCCTTCTTTAAGAAAAATAGGCACCTGAATTTTGAGGCCGGTTTCAGTGGTAGCCGGTTTCACATTATTTGAAACAGAATCACCCTTCACCCACGGTGGAGCTTCGGTGATCTTTAGAAAAACATGGGGAGGAAGTTCAAGCTCAACTGGATTGCCTTCATAAAAAGCAATACTTACCTCGTCATTTTCTTTGAGGTAATACTTCTGGTTTCCCATTTGAGCTTCACCAATCACAAACGTATGAAAATCCTCCAAATCCATAAAGTTAAAACCTTCTTTGTTCGAATACAAAAACTGGCACTGCTTGTGGTCAAGCGAAGCTTCCTCAACATCTTCCGTTGAAGAAAATTTATGCTGCGCAATTTTTCCGGTCCTGAGTGAGCGAATGGTCAATTGAACAAATGCCCGCTTATTTCCTGGTGAATGATACCTAAAATCCGTCACGATATAAAGCTCCCCATTCATGGTAATCGTGGCCCCTTGCCTGACATCATTTGCTTGCATGCTCGTGTCACTCCTTCTCTTTTGGTTTCAGTTGAATGATTGAAAGCATATGCCGCACACGAGCGCCTTCTCTGCGGTAGGATGGAAACTGGTCCACAAGACACGAAGTACAAAAAGCCGTGTCATAGATTTTCTCCTGTTCAACGCCTTCGGCAAGCAAGTCGTCAATCACCCAGCCCTTCAAATTAAAAAAATAAGACTGTTTGCGTTTCGTGACAAAAGAACCAAACACATCCCGAAACTCTTCTCCCACTTCATAGCAACAGGAATGAATCATAGGTCCAAGTCCGACAATAAGGTTTGCCGGACGTGACAAAAATTGGTGACGAAATGCCTGCACCATTTTTGATGTCAGCCGTTCGCTTGCTCCCTTCCAGCCAACATGCGCAATTCCGATTGCGTGATGCACTGGATCAAGCAAAAAAATAGGTGCGCAATCCGCTGAGCGAATCGACAGAACGACGTCAGGGCAATTTGTAATCGCCGCATCTGAAGCACGGAGTACGTCAGCTAAATTTCTCGCTCCCTTTCCGCAATCTTCTTTTCTAACGCGGACAATATGACCCCCATGCACTTGTTCGAGTGAAACAAGCCCCTCAAATGGAACTCCAACCAATTTACAAAAATGCTTCCTGTGCGCTACAACCAGAGACCGGCTTCCCTCGCTAGTAAAATTCATGCGGAACCGCCGGGTTGAAAATGCAGCCACTGCTCCATTTCGAGCAAAGGTTTTAAATCGGTACCAATGCTTTTTTGAATCTTTTTTAAGTTGCGCTTGTTTGACTGTTTTCAAAAAAATGTTCCTCCGAAAGTAGCGGTAATATTTTTTTACCGATTGGGTCACTATGGAACCGGTTACGGATGGCTCCCTTGTTCAAATAATTGTTCAGCGCAATCAAAATCATTGCCTGGTCGAGCGCCAGGTATTTTTGAGCCACGAGCCCAGAACTCACAGTGACTGCATCATAAAACCCGTACTCGCCATAAATTGGGTAACGCCGGACCAGTTCACGTAAATTTTGGATGACTTCTTTTGGCGCATACTCAAGTGCTAAGATTGAAGCGTGAGGTGTTACGACCCCTGACTTGTAACCTTTCGCACCCAAAACTTGGACGCCAAATTCCGAATACCCTCCCTCAGGAACGGATGAGGGACTCATTCCCCAAACTGGATATTTCAATTCTTCAAGTGTGTACTTCATATGAATCTTAACGTAGTTTGCATTGCTCAACCCCAAACCAAGCGGGGCATATTTTGCTTCATCAATAATCAGTGTGGGCATCAACACTTCAAACATCGACCCACCCCAGCTCGGCATAAAAGGAATCGCTTTCCATTCATAGTAACCACCGTAATACTGGTGCCCAAGCGTTGTTTTCAGCTCCCGATGAATAGGCATTTGAGTTTGCCAAGGGTATTCTTCTGGAAATGTTCGCACAAGCGCAAACCAATGTTCTTCAGGGACATCTCCACGGCCGATTGCAATCAGACTAGTTGCTCGGGGTTCTGTGTACAGTGAGCCGTAATGATAATCTGAATACAGGTTTAAGTGTGCGTAAAACCCATGTGAAAACTGCTGTTCAACGGTGTCATAAAAAAATGAAAAGTTGTGGCTAGAGAGCATCCAGTTTGCCTGTTCCGCCATTTCTTCCGGAAACGCATTTTTCACCACGTAAATACCGGCATCAAGCCATCCACTGTCCACGAGAGACACAAAATAACTGGTCCGGGCGCGAGTCGTAGTGTCATAATAGTTGTACAAAAATCCGCTTTCGTGATGCGCTAGATGCTCCACAATTCCAAGCGTGGCACGAATGCGCGAGATGGCTTCTTCGCGGCTTAAAAAACCAAGGTCATAGGCTGAAACGAGGCACATCAAATAAAGACCAATATTGGTCACATTCGTGTAATCACCAACCCACCCACCTTCACTTACCGGTTCGGTGCTCCCCATTTGAATCGTGTCAAGCGGAAGATGGTTTTGGTGGTCGACAATATGGTCAAAAAATCTCCAAGTGTCACGCGCAATCGCCATCAGAAATTCCCGGTCATCTTTTGGAAACTCTTTTTTAGGATGCACTTCCTTGGGAAATCCACTGAGCCGCTTCACGAGAAAATTCATGAATTCAACTCCTTCTAATCGAACTGGAGTTTTCATCACACTCTGAGTCGGTTGATCCATCACCGTCATACCAGGCTCACCTTTTCTAATGAGTCTAAAATCATCAAAGTAAAGCGCTCCCTTAAGCGCCGTAACACGCCGGCTTTCCAAATTAATGACAAGTTCATCCAAATCTTTTCGCGCAAGCATTGGATTTTTCCACGCCTCTGGATTAGTTTGATCAAATAATCCAGTAAATAAGTTGAGCGGGATTTCAATCGTCTGCCACTTGTCCGTCACATGACTGACCACATGCGTCCCTTTGATTTTGTCAATTCGCGCTTCATCCTTTGGTTTCTTGAGTTCCACTAGAAAAGTGGCGGTGAATCCTGCCTCTGAGTCTCCGCGAACCTCAAACGCGAGATGGTCAAATTGGGTTGCATCTAACCCCATCAGTTTGGTCCAAAAACCTGCCTTGGTAGGTTCGCGAGCGCTTAACGCATACGTGAGGCGAAGAATATGGCGCGCTCCCTCTGCTCCGGCGGTTTCGACAACCCCGGCAGAAACTTGCACCTCTTCATTCTCAGGAGTCAAATTCCACGTGCCGCTCTCACCAGAAAAATGGTTAACCAGATTACCATCTTCATAATCATCAATAACCAAAGTGTTAACTGAATCTGGCGCCGTAGTGTTCAAAACAACAGGAGACACTTTTACCGGACGCGCTGCGAGTGCACACCCAGCACTTACCATTTGAATTACCCAGATTAAAGTTAAAAAAATAACAGCAAATCGTCTCAGCATAAAAAAGGAAAAAGTAGAATAGTTTAGCCAATTTATATTGGCTTGAACAGTTTAAAATAAAATTGGCTGTAAAATGCAGACGTGGTAAAAAAGGAAGGGCTAAAGTTGAGACAATATTTTTTGTGTTTCTGAACCGACTGCTCCATCAGCCAGTAGCTGATGAGCGCGTTGAAACTCAAGAACTGCTTTTTGCGTTTGTTCTCCAAAATATCCCGTTGGATTTGCATTGAAATATCCAGCCCGTTTCAACGCTTTTTGAATTTGAACCACTTCTTCTCCTCTTGCACCATACAAAAGAACTTCATTTTTTGGACGGTGGATGAGACTACCCATTTTTTTAGACAAATAACTCAAATCCCTCCAGAGTGCGCTACTTCCCAAGATGACAATCACTACATCTCGCGCGTGATGCTGAATCAATCCAATAAAACAGTGACGGGCCTTGCGTGTCCAGCCAGTTTTTCCAATGACTCTACTTCTCCGCCAAAGCATTTTGTTGTGATTCTTGATGAAAAATTCTTTACCATTCCTTGTATGAATAACAGCGTTTTTTTGTTTCATAATCGACAAAATGACCGGACTTTTGCACGCTTCGCTCATGATGATGGCTAGGTCGTAAGCAGTCGAGTAGTGATTCGTTTGAGGAAGACCGGTGGCATTGACAAAGTGACTTTGCTTGGCTCCTAACTCACGAACTTTTTGATTCATCAATTCTGCAAAAGCTTGCTCTGAACCAGCGACCCACATGGCAAGTGCTTGCGCCGCATCATTGGCAGATTTCATCAGAATTGCTTTTAGCAAATCACGAACAAGCAACTCATCCCCTTCTCTCAAACCAAGCTTGCTTGGTGGTGCCGACTCAACCCGCGAATCAATTTTTACCCATTCATCCAAATTAAGCCGCTCAATGACGACAAGCGCCGTCACCACTTTGGTTGTGCTCGCAACGGCTGTTTTCCGGTGAGATCCTCGTGCAAAAATAATTTCTTTGGTGTCCGGTCTTAGCAGCACAATCGAAGTGGCCGTAATCTCAGCAGAAGAAGCTTCGCTGAAAGGAGTGCAGCCAAATACTGACATTCCCACAATCAGAAGACAGCTAATGATTCTTTTTGGATTCGTCATGGTAATTTTTATTTTCGGCTATGACACGGTTTTCTTAACGAAAGGAGTATTGCAAAAAATTTGATTTGCGGGAAGTCAACCATTTCGGCCGCGGTAATACTTTCTCGCAAGCTGAATTGGAATTCCTTTGCTTTTTGAAGCGGTTTTGCCTGACTTTGTGCCACCTTGCTTCACTGGCTTTTTAGTAGATTGACGTTTGCTCATGTTCCAGTCCTGGCTTCAATTGGAACATAATCAGTTTTGAGTCGTCCGGTGTAGATTTGACGAGGGCGGCCAATTCGGGCTGGTTTAAAATCACGCATTTCTTTCCAATGTGCAATCCAACCTGGAAGTCTTCCAATTGCAAACATCACGGTAAACATATTGGTTGGAATTCCAAGTATTTTGTAGATGATGCCGCTGTAAAAATCAACATTCGGATAAAGATGGCGGGTGATGAAAAATTCATTCTTAAGAGCTGCACGTTCCAGCTTCAGCGCAATTTCTAGAAGCGGGTCATTCACCCCAAATTTTTCAATGAGCCGGTAACACGCGTCCTTAATGACTTTGGCTCGGGGATCATAAGTTTTGTACACACGATGACCAAAACCAAAAAGTCTGAGCTGACTTTTGGGTTCCGTCGCCATTCGAATGTAATCTTCAATTCCCTTTCCAGACGTATGGATTTGCTCAAGCATTTCCATGACTTCCTGATTTGCGCCACCATGCAGCGGACCCCAAAGCGCACAAATTCCTGCCGCAATTGAAGCAAATAAATTTGTTCGGCTACTGCCCACGAGGCGCACGGTTGAAGCGCTGCAATTTTGCTCATGGTCGGCATGCAAAATGAGCAGCAGGTTCAGAGCCTTTACCGCTTCCTCGTTCAGAATATATTTCTCTTTTCTTCCAGAAAACATCATGTGCAAAAAATTGGCGCAATAAGAATACGTGTCATTAGGTGGGACAAACGATTCTCCAACTGACTTTCTATAAATGTAGGCTGCAATGGTGCGCACCTTCGAAATTAATTGAGCGGCGCTTTCATTAATTTGAGCTTCATCCTGCTTGGGATCAAGTGATGTGGGGTAAAATCCAGACAAAAATGAAACCATTCCAGAAAGAGTGGCCATGGGATGAGTTTCTTTTGGGATGCCGCTAAAAATTTTTTTAACATCTTCATGGAGCGGAGCATGCTCGGTCAGTTTTTGTGAAAACTGACTCAATTCTTTTTGTGTTGGTAATTTTCCATGAATTAAAAGGTGAGAAGTTTCAACAAACGTGGAACGTTCTGCAAGCTGCTCAATGGGAATTCCGCGATACCTTAAAATTCCCTTCTCGCCATCGATGAAGGTAATGCTGCTTAAGCACGCGCCCGTGTTTGCATAACCAGGGTCATAGGTAATGTGAGAAGTTTGCGCACGAAGTTCACTAATATCAACTGCGCGCTCTCCTTCAGTTCCAATAATAGCGGGAAACGAAAATTCCTTCTCGCTAAATTTAATTTTTACTTTCTCACCAGCCGCTAAAATTTCTGCCATAGCTCGTGAATTGTACCACAAGAGTTAAAAAATTTAACATGTTTTTCTATTCTTCGTAATTAATATTCACCGGCCAATCAAAACTGAATTATTTGGCTTTCATGCTCGCATAAAGTTCAATCAATCCTTGGTAAAG
>JAHFHD010000094.1:0-4099 GCA_023247075.1 Candidatus Omnitrophota bacterium
ATAAGCGGGGTAATTTCGAAAACTGTTGGTGAGATTCATAAAAAAAATCCCTTTTTCTTTAAGCTGCGTTCCAAGAGCCGTTAAAAATTCGTCTAAATAATGACTTCGGCAATCAGCAAGCCTTGGTAAATAAACTACGACAAGGGTGCTCTGTTTTTCTTCATTTAATTTTTTAAGCGACTCAAAAATTTTAATTGTCAGATTGATCAGGTCTTGATTCTTGGCAGAATGAATTTCTTCTTTATTATTCTCTTTCAATTTTAAACCCAATTGATTGAAAAGTTCAAAACTTCTCAATTTGGAAATCAGGTTTAGATTGCGCTTAAAAAATAAATTGGCCCTCGCTGTTTTTTTCAGAGCCTCCATATGTTCCACCACTAATTCATTGTCTTTAATGAAAAGTCTTGGTTTTTCATAGCCTCCCATTTCACTTGTGCGCATCCGTTCTAAATCATCTAAAATAAAAGCCACTAAATGAAATTGATGCTTCAGTTTTCCACCATCCCGCTTGTACCATAAATACATTTGGTCGAGGCCATAACCTCCTTGCCCCATATTGACCGTCTCAAATTGCTTGTCAAACTGCTCAAGTGTAGTGCACCATGTGTCCTCATTACCAACGCCGTAACCGAGCGTGAATGAATCGCCAGAGCAAATGATTCGTGTTTTTCCTGGTGGAACTTCCTCAGTAAAATCATGATTATTCCGAAAACCTTGGCTATTAATTTTCAAATCGATTCCAGGGCCATACATGTTTTTGACAAATGTATTTGGAATGTTCACCCATCCCAAATCTGAATCGTACTGCGTGTGTTTATGCTCAGCGGCAGCCGGTTCAGAAAATACAGAAAGGTCATGCCCAATGACAATAAAGCTTGAAATCCCTTCGATCAAAAAAATGAGGAGGATTGGAATGACGACAAGCGCTAGAAACCAAGAAACAATTTGACGAAATTGAATCATAACTATTTTATTAGCGACTAAATTAGTGAAAAACTTGAAAATTCAGGGATTGATTTGATTGGTGGGTAAATCATGCTGGTATGAAATATAAAATCCAGATAAAGTTGGCACAATACTGAGAAGAACTGAGCAAATCAAAACTGCCTACAAACGATTTAAGAAAACCAAACTCGTCATCGGTGGAATCACAAGATAACAAAAAACGAGCTTTATTCTTCCAAGCTTGAAGCGAGCGAGACCATTGCTCAAAGTATATGGCATTTGTAAGTTTCAGTATTCACGTTATTACCTTAAGAAGGTCTCGGTATTCACATTAATACTTTGTAATACTGGTATGTCAGACCTGAAATCTCCTAATTTTAAAAATTGTACTCTGCCATAGACACTGCTATGATGTGTTCATTACACACCCCCGCCAGGCATCAGCATATCTTGGGGCATCCGAAACTTTAAACGAAACCAAAAAGGAATAAAATGACCGAACAATCAAACGAAGACAGCTCTTCAAACCCCCAGCAGGCTGATTTGGATATCGTCGCTGTGCTGAGAAGAATGCAGCAGCAGCTCGCCTTCTTAGAGAAGAAGATTGATACCTTAATCAAACAATCCCCGGAAAGATCAGGCTCACAAAGACCTTTTAATCGAGACAGAGGCTTTCAGAGATCATTTCGTCCAGGCGGAGGCTTTGGTCATTCTGACCGTCACCCAAGAGGAGAGCGTAGCTCTCATTCCCAAGACAGACCGGAAAGAAGTTTTGCTCCAAGGCGTCATTTCGATAACCCGCATAGCAGCGATCAAGCTCCCCGGAGTTTTGACCAGAGAAAAAAGCGGCCTTTCCGTCCCCGTTCAGATCGAGACAGTCGTTAATCAACATCTTTGGTTATGAATTTAAGGTTGGAACGATTTTGGTTGGATTTTGTGCTTACATCTAATAACAACTAAAGACGGATTGCCCTTAATCGAAGTGCGTTCGCAATAACAGAGATTGAACTAAAAGTCATAGCAGCGCTCGCAATCATGGGGTTCAACAAAAAGCCGAAAAATGGAAAGAGAACGCCAGCTGCGATTGAGACTCCGAGCGCATTATAAATGAACGCGAAAAAGAGATTTTGGCGAATGTTCCGCATCGTTGCCCGGCTCAGCTTTCGTGCTTTGACAATTCCGCGCAGGTCACCTTTTACGAGCACAATTCCAGCGCTCTGCATCGCCACATCTGTTCCGCTACCCATCGCAATTCCAATATGGGCTCGTGCCAAAGCAGGCGCATCATTAATCCCATCTCCCGCCATCGCCACATTTCGTCCTTTGTCCTGAAGTCTTCTCACCTGTTTTTCTTTGTCTTCCGGTAAAACCTCAGCTTGAATTTCATCAATGCTTAATTTTTTACCAACAGCTTCGGCAGTTTGACGATTGTCTCCGGTCAGCATCACAATTTTGATTCCTTCCGAATGAAGTAATCTGATTGCTTCATCAGTAGAATCTTTAATCGGATCGGCGACACTGACATAACCCATTGCCTTTCCATTCACGGCAACAAACACAATGCCTTGTCCTTCGCTTTGAAGTTGATTTGCATTCTCAGAAAAATGGGAAATGCTGGTTCCATTTTCTTCCATAATCTTGGCGCTGCCAATTAGAATTTGTTTGCGGTCAACGCTTCCTGAGATTCCTTTTCCCTTTTCATATTTAAAATCTTTAACCTCCTTTAAAGTCAAACTCCTTTCTCTCGCAGCTCGGACAATGGCTTCAGCCAAAGGATGTTCACTTTGCCGCTCTAAACTCGCGGTCAACAAAAGCAATTCATTCTCTGGGATTTCAAACGCGGCAATCGACATCAGTTTTGGTTTTCCTTCGGTTAGCGTTCCCGTTTTGTCGACAACGAGCGTGTCAATCTTTTCAAAATTCTCCAGCGTTTCTGCATTTTTGATTAGGATTCCTAGGGTCGCCCCCTTTGCAGTTCCCACCATAATTGACATTGGTGTGGCAAGCCCTAAAGCACAGGGACAAGCGATGATTAAAACAGCGATGGCGTTGATCAACGCGTGAGCAAATTTTGGCTCAGGACCAAGCCAAGCCCAAATGATAAAAGTGACGACCGCAATTAAAATCACGGTGGGAACAAAATAAGCGGAAACCGAATCAGCGAGCCGCTGAATGGGCGCACGGCTTCGCTGTGCTTCACTCACCATTTTGACAATTTGAGCAAGCAGTGTATTTTTTCCAACCCGTTCGGCACGCATCACAAAACTTCCGGTACCATTCACTGTTGCGCCGACAACCTTTGAACCGGCTTCCTTTTCTACTGGAAGCGGTTCTCCTGTAATCATGGATTCATCAATAGAACTTGTGCCTTCTAAAATAAAACCGTCGACAGGAATTTTTTCTCCTGGCCGAACCCTGAGCCGGTCTCCCGCATGAACCTGTTCGAGTAAAATGTCTTCCTCATTTCCATTTTCATGAACAATCCTCGCTGTTCTAGGGCGAAGCCCGAGCAATGTTTTAATGGCCGACTTAGTCTGGCTTCTCGCTTTTAGTTCCAGGACCTGACCAAGCAAAACGAGCGTCACAATAATCGCGGCAACTTCGAAATAAACACCAACCACTCCATCCTCCAAGCGAAATGAATCTGGAAAAATTTGAGGACAAACAACCGCAACCACGCTAAAAAAATAAGCGGTGCCGGTACCCATCGCAATCAATGTAAACATATTCAAACTTCGGTGAACGACCGATTGCCATGCCCGCTCAAAAAAAACCCATCCACCCCAAAGCATGACCGGCGATGCCAGAATCAATTGAAACCACCGAAGCCACGGAATGTAAGCAATTTGTTTGACAGCGGGAACTGCCTGAGTCATGGCCGTGGCGGCAAGAGGAAGGGTGAACCAGAGACAAAACCAAAATCGGCAGGACATATGTTCCAGCTCTGGATTTTTTTCTGCTTCCAGTTGTGGTTCTCTAAGCTCTAGAGCCATCCCGCATTTGGGACATGAGCCGGGTTTGTCCGAAACAACTTCCGGATGCATCGGGCAGGTGTAAACAACAGATGCTATTTGCTCCAAAAACTTTTGTGGCTGTCCTGAATGGTGACAACAAGAATGTTCAGTCACTTTTGAATCACCATTAATAATTAATG
>JAHFHD010000094.1:4199-8783 GCA_023247075.1 Candidatus Omnitrophota bacterium
TCATGGTTGTTTAAAACTTTGGAATCCATGCAGAAACTTTTTTCATGTAATTATTGTATTCTTTTGGGTATTGCTTCAACATATATTTTTCCTCTTTCTTCCCTAATCGAATATACCGGATGGTGAGAATGGGTGCCATTAAAAGTGTAATAAGGGTCGGCCACTGGATTAAAAAACCAATAATAATTGCAATGAAGCCAATATATTGAGGATGCCGCACATAGGCGTAAGGACCGTCCGTTATAATTAATCCTTCACCTTTATGAACCGCACTCCATCCGCTTGCAATTAAAATGGCGCCTGCGAAAATCAAAATGTTGCTGAGCAAGTGAAGAACACTTCCGTGGTTAGACCTAATACCAAAAAATATTCCTAACAAATGACCATTCTCATGCGAAAACGGATGAGCGACAGGGTAGCGGCTTCCAAGCCACGAGGTCAAAAAATAAATTGTAAGTGGAAGACCATACATTTCAACGAAAAGTGCCACAATAAAAGAACTAAATAGTCCAAAACTACGCCATTCCACTTTTGTTGTCGGTTTGGCAAAGGAAAATAAAAAGCCGATGAAGAGTCCAATATTAACGATGACAAGCCCCCATAATCCATAAGCATATTCACCGACCTGCGGCTCATGCATTTTTACCTCTTTTTTGTTTTAATGTGTACGCTTTGATTGTTTAGGGCAATTTTCTCCATTCTCATGTCCATGACCATGTCCGCCAAAAAGATGCATCAACGGACAAAGAAGCAAGAACGAAAACGGGGGGTATTGCAAAACATGCGCCTTGTGAATCCACAGAAAATACCCCACACTAATTCCCCCAACGACGTAAAGCACCCAGCTAAATTTTTTAATTGCGCAACTTACACCATCACTCATATTTCACTCCCTGACTTGAGTTCTGAAAATTTTTGAGCCAATCCCCCTCTTCCTCGCGAAGCAGAGGGAGAGGGTTGGGGTGAGGGTGAAAAAGTGCAGATGCTTCATATCCCCCTCACCCTCTGTGAAAAATAAGTTGAAGGTGAGGACTGTGCTTGCTACGCATAAATCATTTAATGAAAGCAAGTGCTGCCCTCTCCCCCTAAAAAAGGGGGCGAGGGAAAAAAGTCCAGAACTCAAGTCCCTGATTTATTTGCAGCAGCCTGTTCCTTTTCCCGCTTGACAGGGTCTTTTCAAGCTCAGGATTAACAACCCAATTGAAAGAACTCCCATTCCAATTGCAATCAGACCGCTTGCTGAAAGCGGGATTTCGTGTCCGTTCACTGCCATACTAAAACGTGCAACAAAACGAATGGTTTGGACGAATGCACCCAAACCAAAAAATCCTGAAAGCCACATAGCCGGACAAAACTTTGTTTTTTCCATAAAAGTCACCTCTCCTTTTTATTCTTTTCCGTTTTTTACCACACGAATTACTTGGCCGCCAATCATTTGAGCCACATCATCGTAAGAAATAAAATCAGTATTGATGATGGCGTCATACAAAAGCGGGTTGTCGATGTCTTTGTCAAAATTCTGCTTCAGATATTTTTTTCTGCCGTCATCTTCCTTTTTAACGAATTGAACAGCATCCTCACGCTTCAGATGATAATAATCTTGAATGTGTCTGATTCTCATTTCAAGCGACCCAATCAACCGGACATGAAACCCTGTTGGTAAAAATTTTCGGGTGATGACATTAGCACCTCTTCCCACCACAATCGCATTTCCCATTTGCGCCAAATGCAGAATAGTTTCACTCGTCTTATGCACTAAAGTTAGCACCGATGGACTGAGCTCGAACAATTCTTCCATCATGTCTTGAACTTCTGAAATTTTGCCCTCGGGCATTGACCTCGCGAGATTTTGTGGCAGGTGATGCTCAGCTAAAACGGTTGCAATCAAGTTCCGGTCAAAAAGTGTCCAGGGACAAAGAGCCCCTTGATCATGCTTCCGCAAATAGGCGGCGAGCTTTTCACCTACTGTGATTCCACCAGCACCTGTTTGGCGTGAAATCGTAATAAAGGGCTCAGGCTTTTTTTGTTGTTCGTTCTCCCTTGCTTTTTCAAAGCAACGACTTTGACATGCAATATAAGACCCCCATACATCAGAAGATTTTAGTTCAACCATAATAGCCACCCTCCATTCTCTCCTTCATGCCTGTCTCATTAGGTTCCCAAAACCATTTTTTTGCTTACGATGTCTATGAGCTTACGAGCAATTTGAACATGTCTCACCTCGTCACACAAGATTTCCTTAAGCAAATCCTTCGCCTTAGTATTCGAAATCAGCGATTCATTTTCCTCTAAAAGTTGTTTGTAAAAAGCAAGAGACTTTTCTTCCCCATCCAATATTTTTTGGAATCGAGCTGTCCAAAGTTCTTCATATTGTTTTTTTAGCATTTTTCTCACCTAGCACTTTCAGTTCCTCACTGACCTCATTCAAAAGCTTGATGTGCTTTTGAGTGTCAGTCATTAACACGGACAAACGTTTTTTAATTTCATCCCGTTCCATCTTAGTGAAAAACTTAAGATCAGATTCATTTTGGAAGTGTAGACCCAAAAGATAAAGATCCACCTCCTCTTCATCCTCCGCCTTAGAAAGCTCCCACATCAACCTTTCGATTTGATTGTAAATGTCAGCCCACCAGTATCGATCGCTTACATCATCATTCCACATATTCCCTCCTCCGTTTCTCAAGTGCTTTTCTCTCACCTGAGCGCAGCTCTCGGTCAATGACTTGATAAACACTTTCGTTCTCGACCTGCATATGATGCCGCAAGAGATAAATTAAATAAGCTCCCAACTCGCGAAGTTTGTGGATGGTTCTTGAAGAATCAGATTTTGATGCTTCGCTTGAATACAAATTGACGAAAAACCGCAGGTCTTCTAAACTCTTCCTGAAGTCTTCATGTTGCGAACAAAGGATGCGGAGCACGGAATCCAGTTTTGGCACATGGGACGCAAGAAAAGGGAAAATAATTTGCTCCTCTAGTTTCATGTGCTTCATCAATGTCCCATCACAAAATTGGAGGACGGAATGAACTTGCTTCAAATTCCGTCCCACTGACGATTTCCCTTCAAATTGAAAACCCGTCAGTGCCGTATCAAGCTGTTTCATTTTATTGAGCGCCATTTGATGCTCCCTATTGAGTAATTCTAAAAATTTATTTTTTGCCATCTGAACGCCGCTCATCCAAGAACTTCCCCTTTCCATGGAAATCATACTCGGGAGTCAGCAGATAAATCTGTGATGACTGTCACATTCTATGAAATATATTTCTAAAAAGAGGTGTTTATTTAGCTCTTTGAAGTGATTTTTGACTTTTTGTCATTCCCGCGAAAGCGGGAATCCAGGTTCTGGATCCCCGACACTTTCGGAGAAGAACGCCGAGTTCTTCCCGAAAAGTGCTCCGCGCACATCATCGTAGACGGACATCAAGTCCGTCACGATGAGTACTGGCGTATTAGCGCCGGCATGGGCGCGAGCGTAAAAGATTTCGGGGATGACAAGCCCGTATGAACTTCAATGGGCTAAACAGTTACAAAAAGAGGTGGGGATTATGAAAGACGAATGGATTGTAAGTGAAGAGGATGAAACGACTTAAGTCAGGAGATTTTCTAAACCTTCTTTATTCTGTATGAGGATTATCTTCGGCTTGATTTCGATTAATTTTGCACGTTTCAATTCAGAAAGATGCCGCGCCACCGTCTCACGGGCTGCCCCAAGTCTCTGAGCAATTTCCTCGCGAGTAAAGGGAATGGCGAGTACATTTCCGCTGCTTGACTTGTGAGCGCTTGAGGCTTGCATATCAAGCAGAAACCTGACAAGACGCTTCTTCACATCTTTAAGTGAAACTTCCTCAATTAAAGAATTAAAGCAGCGTAACCGCTCCGCAAAAATACGATTAAGTGTGTGAGCAAACTTGGAATTGGTTTCAACCAAACGCAAATAAGCGTCTCTTGCGAGATATAAAACCGTGCATGGCGTAACCGCTTCAGCTGTTGTGGAACAAGACCAAACTTTTGAGCCCGGATTACAAGCACAGGTATCGCCCGGCTCAAGGGTTTCAACAATTTGTTCTCTTCCGGAAGAAGCGATGCGGTAAAGTTTAATTCGGCCCTCGCAAACAATAAAAATACGCTGGCAGATTTCTCCCTCAGAAAAAACAACTTCGCCTTTCTGGTATGATTCTTCTCTGAGACATGGCTTGACTAACTCAAGCTCATTTCCAGACAAGTCCTGGAAAAGTGGAATATTTTTAAGTGCTAGTGCCATTGAGGTAGGTTACCACCTTTATATGAACTCATTCAATAAAAAAGGCGGCGTAGGGTGCATCCCACTTCATCCAGTGTGTCATTCTGAGGCGAAGCCGACTTGTCCGCCAGTAGTTTGGCGGAAGAATCTAGCGAACTTAGATCCTTCGCGGAGTTTACCTTGAGCGCTAGATCCTTCACTTCGTTCAGGATGACACAGCGAAGGGCTCAGGATGGCATGAAAAACAATTGCATCAAGTGGTATGCACCCGGGGCGGCGTATTCGGTCCGAGCGAAAACAGGGATATAGCACCTTCTTAAAATACCCGTTGATTTTCAAAAAA
>JAHFHD010000095.1 GCA_023247075.1 Candidatus Omnitrophota bacterium
TATTAAGTTGAATCCATACTCAAAAAGAAAAAGGGGGAAGTTAAATAGAGTTTATTCTTGAGGTACTAGCAGCACAATCGTTTCGACGTGCTCTGTTTGGGGGAAAAAATCGAGTGGCTGAATTTTTTGAATCTGGTACCGCTTGGTGAGAAGTGTAAGATCACGCTTCAGAGAATCAATGTGACAGGAGACATAGATAAGGCGGTCAGCTGCTAAATCAATCAAGCGATTTACAACTTCAGGCATGAGGCCAGCTCGAGGCGGGTCTACAATAATATGAAGCGGCTTAAGCTTATGTTTCTCAAGACCTGGGAAAATCTCCTCTGCTTTTCCGCAAAGTCCCTGCACGTTTCGCGCACCATTTGCTTCTGCATTTGCTTTCGCCTGCTCAACCGCTTCATACCCTTCTTCAATTAAGAACACCTGCTCATAATCGCTCGCGAGCGAAATTCCAAGCAGCCCAACACCAGAA
This sequence comes from Candidatus Omnitrophota bacterium, assembly GCA_023247075.1. Taxonomy (GTDB): domain Bacteria; phylum Omnitrophota; class Omnitrophia; order Omnitrophales; family Danuiimicrobiaceae; genus JAHFHD01. The sequence goes on from JAHFHD010000095.1 coordinate 473, forward strand.
TAAAGATCAATCAATAACCCCTTCCCGGTAGGCTCGGCGCTGTCCAGTCGAACCGTTAGAAACAAACGAACTGTTTTGACGAATGACTCAAGTATGGAGTGATTACTCTGGAAAAATGAAGACACCGAATAAGAAAAGGTACGCCCTAAAATTGTTTCTTTCAGAATTTTTCCCCGGTCAGGCCTTAAGGAAGTGACTACTTCAGGCACGTCACCGACCCGAAGCATGACTTGACTGATTTTGCGTCGCTTCCTAGGTAGTAAAGATTCTAGTTGCTCAAGCGTCTTTGGAAAAAATTGATTGAGCCGCTTGTCCGCAATCGCGCAGGAATCAATTGGCAGAAAAAATTTGTCTTCCCTTTTTGTGTTTTGATCTTTCATCCATGCCACATAACCAAGTTTTAGTTTGTCATCCCTTTTCCTCACCGTCAGAGCAATTGAATGGCGGTAATGGTAAGGCTTTGGGGAAGGTGTCACTTCGGCTACTTCAAATTCAGAGGAATCTTTAAATGCGGAAAGGGACTCGATTATCTTGCTACGCTTCAAAAGCAACTGATTGGAGTAGGACACATTTTGATATGCACAGCCGCCGCACTTGCCAAAGTAAATACATTCTGGCTTGACCGCTACTTCGCCTCCTACCACGGCATAAGTCCGGCGGAACGGAATTCCCGAACCGTGGTTTGAATCACAACCCATGTGCTCCAAGCCAGAATAATGGTTAAGAAAATCATGCTGATTGTGATGACCCATTTCCAAAAAATAGAAAACGTCTCAGACTTCCACAAACATGGGAGCGCAAAAGGGCCAAGAGCAGCCAGAAGAAAAAGAACTCCCCAGACTGTGTGAAACCACTTAGTCTTTTTCGGCGCTGAATTAGCGATTGAGTTGTCCATTATGCTTCTCAGGCTTACAAAGCATGAGTTTCTTTTTCCCGAAATCGGAAACGCTCAAGTAAGCTGTCAGTTGTAATTAATGAAAATCACGCAAGAAATTAGGCAATCTCTCCAAGCCATAGTTTTTTCAAAAATAAATCGACTGGAAAAATTTGAATTCCATCTACCCAGCGTGATTCTTTTTCCATACAAACAAGAATGTATTTTTTCAGATGGCCTTCTTCTTTTAGCATTTTAAGGCTTTTTAAGTCGTGTGTGCCAATGGTTTTGCTTGCCTTTACTTCAATAGCTGTTTTGGAGTTCAAAATAAAGTCGACTTCAAAACCAGACTTTGACCTCCAATAATTGAGTGCCAAAGACCCTTTGTAATCACAATAAGTCACAAGTTCATGGAACATAAAAGTTTCAAGCAGTTCTCCAAATTCCGGAGAGCCAGGCCGCACAGAAGATCGTTTTTGCAAGTGACGAACTACCCCACAATCAAAAAAATAAAATTTTGCGGTACTCAAAGGCTTTCTTTTAATACTTTGTTTCCAAGGAGCGAGCTCGTGTGCAATCAATGTGTCTTTTAAAATTTGAAAATATTCCTGAACCGTGGAACGCGCCACCTGCGCATCGTTTGAGATTTTTGAGTAATTTAAAAGTTGGCCATTGCAAAGCGCTGCAATCTCAAGAAAACGGCTGAATGCAGGAATGTTTCGGGTCAGTCCCTCCGCCGCAATTTCTTCACGCAAATAAGTCCCCACATAAGCACGCAAATCATCTTCGGTGCTGGTCGAAAAATAGATGGAAGGCAAAAGCCCATGATTTACAGCTTTAACCAAATCAAATTTTTCTCCAAGCTCCGCCGATGAAAGTGGATGTAAATAGCGTGTCCAAGCTCGTCCGCCAAGTAGATTCACTCCTCCCCGACGCAGTTTGCGGGCACTCGAGCCCGTTAAAAGAAAATGCATCCCCTTTTCTTCAATCAGGAAATGAACCTCGTCAAGCAACGCAGGCAGTTTCTGAATTTCGTCAATGATGATGATTTTATCTCGTGGCTGGCATTCTTCTCGAAGCCGGGATGGGGACCGGCTCAATTTGAGGTAAGTTTCTGAATCCAGTAAATTATAAACACGATGTTTTGCCAGGACATGGCGAATCAACGAGGATTTGCCCGTTTGCCTGGGACCAAACAGGAAGCACGACTTTTTTTTAAGAACCGCTACGAGATTTAAATTACGTTCAATGTACATTCATTCTCCACTGCCATACATATTGGCAAATATCATGATAATCGCCAAATATCTTGTCAAGTTAAAATTGAAACAGTTTAATTTGCTTTTGGGTGGATGAGTTCGCTTGTGGGAATAATGCGGCCCTTCTCATCCCGATTTACGGTGAGAAGTACTTCGGTTCTGATTTTGGTTTCGGTGGGCTGAGGCGTTACTTTCCAGAAAAATGATTGGTACTTATTCCAGTCACGAAGAATTGTTTTTGAGCGCGCACTTCCGGTATGTTCGGCGTGTTCCTGAATCATCGTCGTCACAAGGTTAAAGTCTTCTGATGCAGACAATCTAGAAATTTCAACTAATTGGCTGTTGTACTTTTGCTCAAAATCATCCTTCTCATCCAAAATAAAAGCGCGACCACCTGTCATACCCGCACCAAAATTCCGTCCGGTTTCACCAAGCACCACAACTATACCGCCTGTCATGTATTCACAGCAGTGGTCTCCAGTTCCCTCCACAACCGCACTTGCCCCACTGTTTCGAACGCAAAACCGCTCCCCCGCACGTCCTGCTGCGTACATAGCACCTCCGGTCGCGCCATACATAACGGTATTTCCCATAATCACATTCTCATGAGAAGTAAAGCTCGCTCCTGCGCCAGGTCTTACGATTAATTCTCCGCCGTGCATTCCTTTTCCAACATAATCATTCGCCTGCCCAATCAAAACCCATTTCATTCCATGAATCAGAAAGGCGCCGAAACTCTGGCCTGCCGTTCCACGGAATGTTGCGCTCACAGTTCCTTTGGGTAAACCTTTATTCGTGTAGCGTTTCGCAATTGCGCCTGCCACTCTTGCGCCTACCGTGCGATTCACGCTGCGAATATTGTAGGAAAGCTGGACTGGTTTTCCGTCTTCAATAGCCTGTTTCACATCTTTTAAAATTTGTTCGTCAAGAGGCGTGTCATCCCAGTCATTTCTCTCTTGAATATGATGCTTTGGCCGAAGACCTTGGGGGTCTACTTCAGCCAGAATCGCGCTTAAATCAATTTTTTGTGTTTTCTCATTTTCCTGACCAAGCACATTTTCTGAAAGCAAATGTGTCTCGCCAATAATTTCATCCAATTTCCGGTACCCCAAATCAGCTAAAATGCGGCGAACTTCTTCAGCCACACCCATCATGAAATGAATGACAGCTTCGGCAGTACCGCTGAATTTTGCGCGCAGCTTTTCATTTTGAGTGGCAACACCAACGGGACAAGTATTCAAGTGACATTGACGGATGACACAGCAACCGACTGCCACGAGTGCTGCAGTTCCAAATCCAAATTCTTCAGCGCCTAGAATTGCGGCAATCGCAACGTCCCGGCCTGTTTTCATTCCGCCATCTGTGCGAAGCTTTACCCGCCCGCGCAAATCATTGAGCACAAGCACTTGCTGGGTTTCTGAAAGACCAAGCTCCCAAGCGCTTCCGGCATTCTTAATGGAGCTTAAAGGTGAAGCACCAGTTCCGCCGTCATGACCTGAAATTTGAATCACATCCGCGTGCGCTTTTACAACTCCGGCCGCCACGGTTCCAACGCCGGCTGAAGCAACTAGTTTGACGCAAACCTTTGCAGTTGGATTAATCATTTTTAAGTCGTAAATGAGCTGAGCCAAGTCTTCAATCGAATAAATGTCGTGGTGAGGCGGAGGTGAAATCAAGGTTACTCCCGGAACCGAGTACCTGACGCGGGCAATTTCAACCGAAACTTTGTGACCTGGAAGTTGACCACCCTCACCCGGCTTTGAGCCTTGAGCAATTTTAATTTCAAGTTCCGAAGCATTCATTAAATATTCGGGCGTTACGCCAAACCGGCCGGACGCCACTTGCTTGACCGCGCTATTGGCAAAATCTCCATTTGGAAGCGGGCGGAACCGCTCAGAATCTTCTCCGCCTTCACCACTTCCCGACTTCCCTCCAATTCGATTCATGGCAATCGCAAGCGTTCTATGAGTTTCAAGACTTAATGCGCCGTATGAAATACCGGGAGTGCAAAATCGCTTCACAATTTCCCGGGCAGGCTCCACTTCTTCAAGCGGCACAGCCGGTTTCTTTTTATTAAAGACAAGCACGTCACGAAGCGCGATGGGTTTTCTTGAATTAACAATCGCGGCATACTTTTCATAGTCTTCCCATGCGCCGGTTTCAGCCGCAAGCGAAAGCGCTTTCACGACCTGCGGATTAAATGCGTGGCGCTCTCCATCAATCCGGTGCCGGTAATAACCACCGATTTCTAGCTGCGCCTCGCGCCCAAACGCTTTTTCGTGACAACGGAGCACATCCCGCGCAATTTCAGGGTAGCCGATTCCGCCAACGCCTGAGGGAGTTGCTGTAAAACATTGTTCAACGAGAGAACGATTGAGACCAATTGCTTCAAACACCTGCGCTCCCCGGTAACTTGAAATGGTTGAGATTCCCATTTTGGACATAATTTTGAGCACACCTTCACAAACTGCTTTTTTGTAATTTTGGTAACCGCGCGGAATCTCAAAACCCTTCACTTCTCCAGTGGCAATTAAATTTTCCACGATAGCAAATGCGAGGTAAGGATTAATTGCATCCGCTCCATACCCCAAAAGCGCCGCAAAGTGATGAATTTCTCTGGGTTCTCCAGTTTCAAGCACAATGGAGGCACGCATCCTTTTTCCCTCCCGAATTAAATGGTGATGTACAGCACCCACAGCAAGCAGCATGGGAATTGGAGCGTGTTTTTCATCAACATTTCGGTCACTTAAGAAAATCATTGAAGCACCGTCATCCACTGCTTTTTGAGCTTGAAGACACAAATCAAAAAGCGCGTCCTCAAGCGCTTCCGGTCCCTCGCTTGATTCAAAGTGGGTACTCAGAACTGTTGTTTTAAAATCAGACCCGCGTAAATTTTTAATCCAGTCCAACTCTTCATTAAAAAGTAAAAAGTCCGTGCGCTGAATGAGCTTCGCATGCCGCTCTGTTTCACTCAGCCAATTCTGACGCGGTCCAAGAAGTGTGTGAAGACTCATGACAAGCGCTTCACGAATCGGGTCGATGGCTGGATTCGTGACCTGAGCAAAACGCTGCTTAAAGTAGGACGCTAAAATTCTAGGTTTGTCGGAAAGAACGGCAAGCGGCGTGTCATCTCCCATTGAACCGACGGGGTCTTTTGCATCAATCACCATGGGCTTAATCACAAATGCAATTTCCTCCTGGATGAAACCAAATGCGAGCATCAGACGCACCAAATGTGCGGAAGAAATGGGAGATTCAATTTTCCGCCCATTCGGCTCTGGAAATGGCAGAAGCCCGTTGTGAAGCCACTGTCCATAAGGCTGTCTGCTTGAAATGCGGTCTTTAATTTCCTGATTCCGGTAGAGTTTTCCTTTTTCCAAATCAATCGCAATCATTTCTCCGGGACCAAGGCGGCCTTTCTCAAGCACATCACTCTCCGCAATTTCAAACATACCGACCTCTGAACCCATCACAATCATTCCGTCTTTGGTCAAAATAAATCGGGCTGGTCTCAAACCATTTCGATCTAGGATGGCACCCAGGATTTTTCCGTCTGAAAAGGCAAGCGCAGCGGGACCATCCCACGGTTCATTCAAGCAGGAGTGGTACTGGTAAAACGCCTTCAACTTGGAATCCATATTCGGCATATTTTCCCAAGCTTCCGGAACAAGCATCATACTTGTGTGAAGAATATCGCGGCCGGACTCGACCAAAAGTTCCATAGCATTGTCGAGGCAAGCTGAATCACTGCCGCCCGGGGCAATAACTGGTTTTAAAAGTTCAATGTCTTCACCCCATACTTTTGACTCAAGCTCGGCTTCGCGTGCTCTCATCCAACTCATATTCCCCTGAAGCGTATTAATTTCGCCATTATGCGCTAGCAGGCGAAATGGCTGAGCAAGGAACCAAGTGGGAAATGTGTTGGTGCTGTAACGCTGATGAAACAAAGTAAAAGAGGTTTCGTAAAGGGGGTCAGCAAGATCCAAATAAAACCGCTTGAGCTGCGGCGCCACCAAAAGCCCTTTGTACACAATGGTCCGGTGTGAAAAAGACGCGATGTAAAAATCCTTGATTCTCTCGCGGTCTACTTTGTGCTCAATTGCTTTTCGGGCGAGGTAAAGTTTTTGCTCGTAATCCTCTGCAGACTTTATTTTTTTGGTTTTGGTGATGAATACCTGCTCGATTTCAGGAAGTGTCTGTGCAGCCTTGTCCCCCAAAACAGAAGCGTCGATGGGAACGGTGCGCCAATCCAGGTGCTTGAGTCCAAAACGGCTGATTCGATTTTCAATAATGCTGCGGCATCTTTCGCGCGCCTTGTAATCTCTTGGGAAAAAAATAACGCCGCAGGCCAAATGATTGGTGTCAACCGTTTTATGGCCAAGGCGGCCCAATTCGCGCTCAAAGAAACGTCTTGGGATTTGAGTCATCACCCCCGCGCCGTCTCCGGTTTTTGCGTCCGCGTCAATGGCTCCGCGATGCGTCAGATTGACAACGCACTCAATTCCCTTTTGCAAAATGTCGTGGCTTGCAGCGCCATGAATGTTCGCGACAAAGCCAACGCCGCAGCTGTCCCGCTCATATTCGGGGTTGTAGAGTCCTTGAATTTTTGGGAAATGTTCGTGAAAGCAGCTCATAATTTTTTTAGGCTTTCGCGCATTCGAGAATTTTGAGAATGACTTCTTCAATCACGCGGTCGGGTGTTGAAGCGCCTCCGGTCACGCCAACTTGAATCGCTCGGGCTGGAAGCCAGTTTCGGCTGGTCACTATTTCCTCCTGGTGTGCAGGCTTGTGATGAATTTTATCTTTCGAGACAATCTCGCGAGCGTCCCTGACATGATAAGCGGGACAAAACTCACTTGAAATTTCAAGGAGATGGCCGGTATTGCTTGAATTGTAGCCGCCCACCACCACCATTAAATCCACACCTGCCCGGGCGAGCTCAAGAACGGCGTCCTGCCTGTCCTGAGTTGCGCTGCAAATGGTGTCGAAATGGCGGAAACGTTTCGGCAACTCTTCGCGCCCATATTTTTCTTGAAGCGCAAGGCGAATCATCTCAGCGATTTCAAGAGATTCACTTGAAAGCATGGTGGTCTGATTGGCGCAGCCCACTCGCCCCAAATCAAAGTCCGGATTAAAAGCCAAAGACGTGGCCTCCGGAGAAAACTCATTTAGAAATTGTTCCTTTGTCATCTGCCCTCTGATGAAATCACACACCATCCGCGCCTGCTCTTTGTCCCGAACCACGAGAAACTTTCCGTTCGGAAATTGTGTCGCGCGCGAACTCGTGGCTCTTGTTTCTTCATGATTCACTTTTCCGTGAATGATTGACGTAAAACCGTCCTTTGCATATTGCTCAACGCGCCGCCACACAGCAATCACCGACCCGCAGGTGGTGTCAACGAGAATGCATTTTCTTGATTTGAGTAAATCCAAGTCGCTCACAGGTGTCCCAAAGGCCGGAATGAGCACCACATCTTCTTCACGAACCTCATCCATTGAAAATGCTCCCGGAGCGGCTAATGTCTGCTTGGTATTCAAAAACTTGATTCCAAGCTCATTTAACTTGTGATTCACTCGCGGGTTGTGAATAATTTCGCTGGTGAGGTAAATCGTTCTGTCTGGAAATCGTTTCCGTGTCTCGTAGGCAAGATCAACTGCGCGGTCAACGCCATAACAAAATCCGAACTCCCGAGCGAGGCGGATGGTCAGCGCTCCCTCTCTGAGTTCATAACCGGATGACTTAATTTTTTCGATGAGCGGGCTGCGGTAATTTTCTTCAAGAAGAGGACGCACTTCTTCCTTAAGACCAAACCCCCGCCGAATCACCGTTTCTTTTATCTCAGTTCCCATAAAGTAAAGTAGTATATACTCAATAAGGTCAAAATAAAATTGTGGTTTTTCTTTAATTGATACTCTGTCACATTAATTTTAATAATTAGAAACAGAGTACTGTACCTTGTTTCCATTAAAAAATAACTCGTAATTTTAATGTTACAAGGTACCAGCCAACACCTTGATTGAGTATTATCAATTTTGTAACTGTTTAGCCCATTGAAGTTCATAACAGGCTTGTCATCCTGAACGCAGTGAAGGATCTAGATTCGCCAGATTCTTCAGTTCGCCCCGCAGAATAAATTTACGGGGCTCCTTCAGAAT
>JAHFHD010000177.1 GCA_023247075.1 Candidatus Omnitrophota bacterium
GGTCTTCTGTAAATACGATGGCTCACCTTACAACTTTAGAAAATCGTTTGAGACTGCTCTAAAACGTGCCATGATTAAAGACTTCCGATTTCATGATTTGCGTCATTCATTTGCTTCTCACGCTGTGATGGCGGGCGTCGATTTGAATACAGTGAGAGAATTGCTTGGGCATTCAGACTTGAAGATGACCATGCGCTATGCTCACCTTTCGCCTGATCACAAAGCAAGAGCCGTTGACGCTTTAGGGCGCAGGATGGTCACTATATGGTCACCTACTGATTTAGATGAAAAACTCATCTCTGGAAATCAGTCCGTAAATCCTTTAAAATCAGTAATTTAAATCACCATCGCCCCTATAGCTCAGGTGGAAAGAGCACCGGACTCCTAAGCCGGGGAGACTGGTTCGAGTCCAGTTAGGGGCAGTTTCGCTGATGCGAAACTACTATGCAGTGAGGCTTAGGACAGCCGTCTACCGCACTGTAGTTTCGTAGACAGTTCTCATTAACTGTCACGAAACAGTACTTGCGCGTATGCGCAGTGTTTATTTAGCATTTTGAAGCCATTCACAGCCTTGTCATTCTGAAGGAGGCCGTTAGGCCGAACTGAAGAATCTAGCGAATGCCAGATCCTTCACGGAGTTTACCCTGAGCGCTAGATCCTTCACTCCGCGCAGCAGCCCTTTAGGGTCGTTCAGGATGACAAGTGATGGAGACTTCAGAGAGCTAAACAGCTATTATGCGCAAGTGCAAGTTTCACAGACGCAAAATTGTTGTGCAGTGACGGCTTAGGACAGCCGTCTACCGCACTGCAGTTTCGTAGACAGTTCTCATTAACTGTCACGAAACAGTGCTTGCGCGTATGCGCAAGTGCAAGTTTCGTAGACAACTGTTTAAAGTATTGGGTTAGTTGCATGGCAGAACAGAAAAAAAAATTAATTCAGCATCAAAAAAAGAAACTGAGGGATTTAATGAGACTAAAGCTCGAAGAGCAAACTACGTTCCTCAGAGAAAAACGAAGTAGAAAAATCAGAAGAGCTTTAGCGTCCAATGTTTTTTTTAAGCGTGCTGGCGCCATTCTTTTTTTTGCTTCAACAAACCGAGAGGTTAATCTTTGGCTGCTCATGAAAAAGAGCATCAGAGATGGTAAATCTGTTTTCTTACCACGAATCATAAAAAGTGCACATCGCCTTGAAATAGTTCAAATTCACTCAACCCAAAAAGATCTTATTGAAGGCAGTTATGGGATTCGTGAGCCGCGTGCTGAATTGGCTGGAGACTCTCATCCAAAAAATCTAGATTTGGTTTTGGTGCCGGGTCTTGCATTTGACGCAATGGGAGGACGGCTTGGACAGGGCATGGGATGTTACGACAGGTTTCTTAAAAAACTTGCTCCTCAAGTCAAGCGTTATGGAATTTGTTTTGATTTCCAATTGTGTGACTTAGTTCCCACTTCAAAAATGGACATAAGAATGGACCAGATTGTGACAGAGCAGAAGGCAGTGAACACAGGTCGTGTTAATCGTACTTTCCGAAAAATATCTGAGAGTAACCAATGAGTGCATCCCACTTGATGCAGTTGTTTTTCATGTCATCCTGAGCCCTTCGCTGTGTCATCCTGAACGAAGTGAAGGATCTAGCGCTCAGGGTAAACTCCGCGAAGGATCTAAGTTCGCTAGATTCTTCGGCTCCGCCTCATCCGCCAGAGGACGGATTCGTCCTTTTGGCGAAGAATGACACACTGGATGAAGTGGTTATACACCCGTAATCAATTTAAGGAAATACATGCCGCTTGTGGATGAAGAAGTTAAGACTCAGAAGATTTTTAAAGTTAGTGAAATCACGCGCGAAATCCGGAAGCTAATTGAATCAAAGTACCCAGTGGTTTGGATTGAAGGAGAAGTTTCAAACTGCAAACATCATAGCTCAGGACATATTTATTTTACGTTGAAGGATGAGATGGCGCAAATAAGCGCGGTTTTCTTTGCTCGGGAAAATCAGAATCTCAAATTTGAATTAAAAGATGGTCTTAAGGTCATTTGTTTGGGGCGAATTTCAATTTATGATGCACGTGGTCAATATCAAGTTTATGTTCAGCGCATGGAGCCGAAAGGACTTGGTTCTCTTCAGCTTGCCTTTCTGCAGTTAAAGGAAAAACTCGAAAAGGAAGGTCTCTTTAAGTCGGAACGGAAGCGGCCAATTCCACTTTACCCGAGAAGAATTGGAATTATTACTTCGCCAACAGGCGCTGCGCTCCAAGACATGCTCAAAATTTTTAAGAAACGAACTTTTGGGTTGCATATTATTTTAGCGCCCGTCCGAGTCCAGGGTGACGGAGCGGGATTGGAAATTAGTTCTGCTTTGGATGAATTGAATACACGCGGCGGGATTGACCTCATTATTGCGGGCAGAGGCGGCGGGAGTCTTGAAGATTTGTGGGCATTTAATGAAGAAGTGGTTGCTCGCGCAATGATGCGTTCAGCTATTCCAGTCATTTCCGCTGTGGGTCATGAAGTAGATTGGACAATTGCTGATTTTGTAAGCGATTACCGCGCGCATACGCCGACTGCTGCAGCTGAACTTGTTGTTTCCAAATGGGATGAACTGGACTGGAAATTACGCGAAGTTAAAGAACGAATGAAAAGTCAGTTCCGGCTCGTGATTGCTTCAAAGCGGGAAGCATTCACCCGGTTGCGAAAGAACTATGTATTTCGTGAGCCACAGATGTTTGTTGACCGGCTCCGGCAAGAGCTTGATGAAAGCGCGCGCGAACTTCAAATGCATATCAAGCACGCTCTTGAATTAAAGACACAGTTCTTTAAAACGGTCACAAGCCAACTGGAAGCACTTAGCCCGCTTGCAAGTTTGGAGCGTGGCTACAGCCTTACTTTTAGCGAAACAGGAAAACTGATTAAAAGAGCAGATGAAATCAAGGTAGGGGAAGTGATTCAGACAAAATTGAGTTCAGGATTT
>JAHFHD010000027.1 GCA_023247075.1 Candidatus Omnitrophota bacterium
TGTGAGAGTGAGCAGCTCGGTGTGTGTTTCACCATCTACTGTGTATGCAAGCGTGTAACTTAAATTCTTTGTGAGTGTGGGGGAAGTGAGATTTGCAAGGGGTGCTATGGTGTCTAGGGTGATGAGCCAAGTGATCTTCGTTTCATTGCCTGCTTCATCTTTGAAACTTCTTGTGAAGGTGTTTAATCCTTCTGTGAGAGTGAGAAGTTCAACATGAGATATTCCATCTACCACATATGAAAGACTGTAACTTGGATTCTTTGTCAGTGTGGGGGAATTAAGCGTAACAAGTGGAGCTATGGTGTCCAGTGTTACCTTCCACGTCACAGTAGTTTGATTTCCTGCAATATCTGAGAAGGTTCTAGTGATGTCGTTTAATCCTTCTGTGAGAGTGAGCAGCTCGGTGTGTGTTTCACCATCTACTGTGTATGCAAGCGTGTAACTTAAATTCTTTGTGAGTGTGGGGGAAGTGAGGTTGACTTGTGGAGCTTTTTGGTCAAGGGTAATAATGCTTGAAGCAAATGAGCTTGACCGATTCCCTATTTCATCTTCAACTTGAATGTACAGCGCATGATTTCCATCCTGGTCAGGGAGTTCTACATTGAAATCAAGAAGGCTGTCTGACCAATTGCTCTGCCAATTAGATGTTTCATCCCATGAGTAAGAAACGTAGACGATGTCAGAATTGGCATCAACAGCATCCAGATCAACTGGAATCAAGCGCTGATTCGTGTACTCTGCTCCATTGTTTAAAACAATGGAATTAATTTGAGGAGGAGTGCGGTCAAGGGCGATGGTGTCTAAAAAGTCTTTGACGTTCCCTGCTTTATCACGAAATCGAACGGTGACTGTTTTTAAACCATCTGCGCCTGTTAGGGTAATAAATTTTTCTGCTTTCAGTGATTCAAATGAGGTAAAACTTCCTCCATCGAGTGAAAATGCCATTTGAATTTCACCCTGAGAAGAAAATTGATCGCTTACTCCAAGTGTCAGTTTAACTGAGACGTTATTCGTAAGAGTTGCACCAGAATTAATTAAAAATGCAGGACCTTCATAGATTGGGTTGTTACCTCCAAATTCGTAGAGATATACCGCAGGTCGATTGCCTGCTAGTGATGCAGAAATAAGAAAGCACCATTCAGAAATATAAGTTGACCAACCAAAACGATTGTAAGAATAACTTAAAGGGCTATTTTGTTTGTACAAAAGATTTCCAAATGTTGGGCTATTGATGCTTGAATCGTACACATAAACTGCTCCATGGCTCTGCTGCGACAGAAAAAACCCTCCTGCATGCGTATCCCCAATCAAAATTTGGTTTCCGTTAATCACCGAAAGTGATTGTCCAAATGCAACAGGGCTTTCACTCGCTAAAGGCCGAACAGTACCAAGTAACGTTCCAAAAGTTGAACTCTGAGGATTGGCATCATAAAGATAAACAACACCCGATGAATTATTTCCTCCTGGACTACCTATAAAGAGATTGTTATTTACCACCGCTAAAGAACTTCCGAAACTTCCTGTTTCTGTTTGTGGACGTTCAAAGGTATGAAGGAGGGAGCCAAAGGTTTGACTTTGGGGATTTGTGTCAAATAAATAAACCTCTGAATTGTTAATTCCAGAAGGACTATAAGTGCGTGAAGTAACTGCCAAGATTTTTCCAACAGGATGAAGAAGTGAAGTAAAATTCTTTCCTAGCACTGGAGCCGGATCATGAATCGCTCTTACAAATGATCCAAATTCAGGGCTTTGTCTGTCTCCATTAAAAATGTAAATTGATCCATCAAACTCATCAGCCGCATTTTCAACTAATGACGAGCTCCCAGTAAATATCAGACCATTTGAAATGACAACATCCCAGTAAAAAGTGCCATTTCCTAATCCTCCTGTAGGATTTTGAACTTTAAAAAATGGGGCGGGATTACTACTTGAAAGCGCATTAAAGTCATAAAGATAGATGGCTCCTCCACCTTCTTCGTTGGGTGAGGAAATTGCAAAGTAATCATCTGCTACAGCAATGGAAGCGCCAAAGAAATCATCTGAAACTGAATCTGGATCTGGATTATTAATGGTATTGATGATTTGACCAAAGGTTGCACTTTTAGAATTTCCATCAAAAATATAAACCACTCCTGAAGCAAAGCCCCCAAGGTCTTGATTAGGAGCTCCTACTAAAATCTTGTCACCAATAGTTACCATCGCAGACCCGAAATCATCAAAAGTATTCTGATTGGGGCTTTTAAGTGCAGCAAGTTGTTTAAATGGAAGCGCTCCTACTGGAGGCGTTTGGTCAAGCGTAATGGTATCTCGAAACTCTCTGGTATTTCCTATTTTGTCCTGCACTTGGGCAAGAATGGCTTTTTCTCCTTCTGGTCCTTCAAGGGTGATTTGCTTTTGAGTGGTAAAGACTTCCCATTCTGTCCAGGTGGTTCCACCATCAAGAGAAAATCTCATAGATTCAAGCCCAGCGCCAGAATCAGTGACAAGCATTGAAAGAGTGGTTTGGGTTTGATTGGTAAATGCATTCCCTGAATTGATTGCAATGGAGCCAGTTGGGGGTGTTGTGTCGAGCCTGACTTTCCAATTTACTTTCGTTTCATTGCCTGCTTCATCATGAAAGGATTTGGAAACGGTTGTTTCTCCCTCTTGAAGTGTGAGGAATTCTGTTTGCTGAACGCCATCGACCACATAAGTGAGTATGTAGTTTGGATTCTTTGTCAGGGTGGTTGAAGTGAGTGTGACAGCTGGTGCTTGGGTGTCTAAGGTAACTGCCCAATTCACTTTCGTTTCATTGCCTGCTTCATCTTTGAAACTTCTTGTGATGGCATTTGATCCTTCAACAAGTGTGAGGGATTCAGTTTTGGGTACTCCATCTTGGGTATAAGTGAGTGTGTAGTTTGGGTTCTTTGTGAGTGCGGGAGAGGTGAGGTTGACGAGTGGAGCTTTTCGGTCAAGGGTAATTTTATTTGGTGCAATTACTTCTATTCGATTTCCGACTGCATCAACAAGCTCAATATGAAAAGTATATTCTCCATCTTGGTCGGGAAGTTCTGTTTGAAATTCATTTTCAGTAACGTCAACCCAATGCCAGTAATGGCCATCCCATGAATAAGAACCTTGAATAATTTCAGAATTGACATCAAAAGCATTCAGATCAACTTGAATGGAACGCTGATTCGTATAATTTGCACCATGATTAATTGTTATGGAATTAATTTGAGGAGGAGTGCGATCCAAGATAATCGAGCTTGAAAATTCACTGATATTCCCTGCGGCATCTCGCAATCGAATGGTTACAATTCTTAAACCATCTGCTCCTATGAAGAAAAGGGGCATTTCGGATTTCAATGATTCAAATTGACTAAAGTTTACGCCGTCGAAAGAAAATGCCATTTGAATTTGTCCAGCAGAAGAGAATTGATCTCTAGCGCTAAATGTCAGTTTGACTGAAGTCTTATTCGTGTAAGTAGCGCCAGAATTAATTAGAAACGCAGGGGCCTCATAGGTTGGATTATTGTCTCCAAACTCATACATGTAAATGGCAGGAAGCTGACGACCTGAGCGATACGCGGTTACAAAGACATAATGATTGAATACATAAGTTGACATACTAAAACCATTGTAAAAATAACTCAAAGGACTGCTCTGCTTGTACAAAAAACTTCCAAATGTTGGACTATTTACGTTCGAATCATACACATACACCGCTCCCGAGTTTTGAGATGAAGGACCAAACCCCCCTGCATATGTGTCTCCAATTAAAATCTCGTTTTCATTTATAACTGAAAGTGATTCTCCAAATGCGCCAGGATTCTCACTTGCCAAAGGTTTTATAGTGCCAAGCAAAGCTCCAAAAGTTGGATTTTGAGGATTAGCATCATAAAGATAAACTCCTCCGTAACTCCCAATAAAAAGTTGTTGATTAATCGATGCTAAAGACACTCCAAAACTTCCTGTTTCTATTTGTGGGCGTTCAAAAGTGTGAATAAGAGAACCGAATGCCGGGCTTTTAGGATCGGCGTCGAATAAATAGACTACTGGGCCGGCATTAGTAAAATCATAAGAAGCAACTGCTAAATTATTTCCTACAGGCTGTGACCCATAGGAAAAATATTTTCCCAATACCGGATCTGGATTATGAATAATTTTCAAAAGAGCGCCAAATTCGGGACTTTCTCGATTCCCATTGAATATATAGACAACTCCTTCGAAGTCTTGGTCTGGGTATTCAGCAAGCGGGTCATTTCCTATGAAAATCAAATTGTTAGCAACTTGAATATTGTAACCAAAAAAATTCTTGGAACTCCCTATCGGATTTTGGATTTTGAAGAATGGCGCAGGATGCCCAGACAAAATGGCTTCTGTGTCATAAATATAAATAGCCCCTCCACCATTTTCACCTGTTGACGTCACGACAAAATAGCCTTCTCCTGCTGCGATTGATTCACCGAAATAGTCATCTACATTTACACTGCCATCAGGAGCTAGGTTTGGATCCTCAATTTTTCCAATCACCTTCCCAAAATTTTCGCTGCCCTTATTTCCTTCATAAATATAGACCACTCCAGAATAGTAACCATTATTTTTAACAGACGCCCCAATTAGAATTTTGTCTCCAATAGTCGCCATACTATTTGAATAAAAATAAATCTTGTTTCCATCTTCACCTCGAAAAGTCGCAAGCTGTTTAAATGGAAGCGCTCCTACTGGAGACGTTTGGTCGAGGGTGATGGTATCTAGAAACTCTCTGGTATTTCCTATTTTGTCCTGCACTTGGGCAAGAATGGCTTTTTCTCCTTCTGGTCCTTCAAGGGTGATTTGCTTTTGAGTGGTAAAGACTTCCCATTCTGTCCAGGTGGTTCCACCATCAAGAGAAAATCTCATAGATTCAAGCCCAGCGCCAGAATCAGTGACAAGCATTGAAAGAGTGGTTTGGGTTTGATTGGTAAATGCATTCCCTGAATTGATTGCAATGGAGCCAGTTGGGGGTGTTGTGTCGAGCCTGACTTTCCAATTTACTTTCGTTTCATTGCCTGCTTCATCATGAAAGGATTTGGAAACGGTTGTTTCTCCCTCTTGAAGTGTGAGGAATTCTGTTTGCTGAACGCCATCGACCACATAAGTGAGTATGTAGTTTGGATTCTTTGTCAGGGTGGTTGAAGTGAGTGTGACAGCTGGTGCTTGGGTGTCTAAGGTAACTGCCCAATTCACTTTCGTTTCATTGCCTGCTTCATCTTTGAAACTTCTTGTGATGGCATTTGATCCTTCAACAAGTGTGAGGGATTCAGTTTTGGGTACTCCATCTTGGGTATAAGTGAGTGTGTAGTTTGGGTTCTTTGTGAGTGCGGGAGAGGTGAGGTTGACGAGTGGAGCTTTTCGGTCAAGGGTAATAATGCTTGAAGTAAATGAATTTGACCGATTCCCTATTTCATCTTCAACTTGTACGTAAAGCACGTGATTTCCATCTTGGTCAGGGAGTTCTACATTAAAATCAAGAAGACTGTCTGACCAATTGCTCTGCCAATTAGATGTTCCATCCCATGAGTAATAAACAGACAGAATGTCTGAGTTTAAATCAATCGCATCAAGAGTCACATGAATAAAGCGTTGATTTGTTTGACTCGCTCCATTGTTTAAAACAATGGAATTAATTTGAGGAGGAGTCCGGTCAAGCGTGATGGTGTCTGTGAAGTCTTTGACGTTCCCTGCTTTGTCACGAAATCGAACGGTGACTGTTTTTAAACCATCAGCACCTGTTAGGGTAAGTGATTTCTGAGATTTAAAGGACTCAAAAGCAGTGAAGTTAATTCCGTCTTGCGAGAACGCCATTTCAATTTCACCTTGAGATGAGAATTGATCGCTTACTCCAAGCGTCAGTTTAACTGAAACGTTATCCGTGAGAGTTGCACCAGAATTAATTAAAAATGCAGGACCTTCATAGATTGGGTTGTTACCTCCAAATTCGTAGAGATATACCGTAGGTCGATTACCTGCCTGTGGTGAATAAATAAGAAAATACCGATCGGTAATATATGTTGACCAGCCAAAACGATTAAATGAATTACTAAGCGGGCTACCTTGTTTGTACAAAAGATTTCCAAATGTTGGGCTATTGATGTTTGAGTCATACACATAAACTGCTCCAACGCTCTGTGGCGATATCTGAAATCCCCCTGCTCGTATATCTCCAATTAAGATTTGGTTTGGGTTAATGATTGATAGTGATTGCCCAAAAGTAATTGGCATCTCACTAGCTGTGGGTCTTATGGTGCCAAGTAAAGTTCCAAAAGTTGCGCTCTGAGAATCTGCATCAAAAAGATAAACAGACCCTCCTGAGAATCCGTTTGGACTGCCAATAAAAAGCTTATTATCATCAAGCGCTGCCAAAGCACTTCCAAAATATCCTACTTCTTTTTGTGGACGTTCAAATGTATAAATGAGGGAGCCAAATGTTGGGCTTTTGGGATCGGTGTCAAATAGATAAACTATTCCGCCATTTGAGCCATATGTATCTGAAGCAACTGCTAAGTTCTTACCTACTGCCCTAAGTAAATTAGTAAAATTCTTTCCCATCGCAGGAGCCGGATCATGAATTGCTTTTACAAATGATCCAAACTCAGGGCTTTGTCTGTCTCCATTAAAAATGTAAACTGACCCATCAAACTCATCAGCCGCATTTTCAACTAGTGACGAGCTCCCAGTAAATATCAGACCATTTGAAATGATAATATCCCAATAAAAGGTGTCGTTTCCCAATCCTCCGGTCGGGTTATTGATTTTAAGAAATGGAGTTGGGTTGTTATTTGAAAGCGCATCTAAATCATAAAGATAGATGGCTCCTCCACCTTCTTCATTGGGTGAGGAAATTGCAAAGTAATCATCTGCTACAGCAATGGAAGCGCCAAAGAAATCATCTGAAACTGAATCTGGAGCTGGATTATTAATGGTGCTGATAATTTGACCAAAAGTTGCGCTTTTAGAATTTCCATCAAAAACATAAACCACTCCTGATGCAAAGCCTCCAAGGTCTTGGACAGGAGCGCCTACTAAAATCTTGTCACCAATAGTTACCATTGCATCTCCAAAATCATCAAACGTAGTTTGATTGGGGCTTTTAAGTTGGGCAAGCTGTTTAAATGGAAGTGCTCCAGTGGGAGGAGTCTGGTCTAGGGTAATTGCGTCTGAAAACTGACGAGTATTTCCTATTTTGTCCTGCACTTGGGCAAGAATGGTTTTTTCTCCTTCTGGTGGAGCGAGTGTTAGGGTTTTGGTGGTTTGAAAGTTTTCCCAGTCTGTCCAGGTGATTCCACCATCCATTGAAAATCTCATAGATTCAAGCCCAGCGCCAGAATCAGTGACAAGGAGTGAAAGAGTGGTTTGGGTTTGATTTGTGAATGTATTTCCTGAATTGATTGCAATGGAGCCAGTTGGGGGTGTTGTGTCTAGCCTTACTTTCCAATTCACATTCGTTTCATTGCCTGCTTCATCATGAAAGGTGCGGTTGATTTGATTCAGTCCTTCTGTGAGAGTGAGTGATTCAGTTTGCAAGATGCCATCCATTGAATAAGTCAGGGTGTAATCAGGACTTTTGGTTAATGGAGCTGAAGTGAGTGTGAGGGTTGGTGCTATGGTGTCTAGGGTGATGAGCCAAGTGATCTTCGTTTCACTGCCTGCTTCATCTTTGAAACTTCTTGTGAAGGTGTTTAATCCTTCTGTGAGAGTGAGTTCCTCAAGGTATGACTTGCCATCTACCACATATGAAAGACTGTAACTTGGATTCTGAGTCAGTGTGGGTGAATTAAGCGTAACAAGTGGAGCTATGGTGTCCAGTGTTACCTTCCACGTAACAGTAGTTTGATTTCCTGCAATATCTGAGAAGGTTCTAATGATGTCGTTTAATCCTTCTGTGAGAGTGAGTTCCTCAAGGTATGACTTGCCATCTACCACATATGAAAGACTGTAACTTGGATTCTGAGTCAGTGTGGGGGAATTGAGTGTGACTTCCGGTGGTGTCACGTCAAAGAGATTAGAGCTAAGGAATGAAAAATCGATTGCTTGAGCTGTGTTTAAATGAAGGGGTTGATTGAGGTTAAAAATAAGGGCGTTTCCCTGTTCTAAGGTGTTGGTTGATTTGTAATCTTTCGTTTGGTTGTTCCACATATGGGGTGAATAATAAAAGAGATTTTCGAGGGTGGGATTACCTATTGCATCAAGTAAAGAGATATCTTCATAGGAAGCTCCTACGATGTTCCAGCCTGCGGCTAAATCCAGTTCAAAGCTTTCTGTTTTCATAGAGGAGAGGGCAATTGAAACATCTTGATTCACATTCACCCAATAACCTGAACCTACTTCAAAGTAATTGGTCTCATGAATGGGCATTGAATAACCTTTGGGAAGTGTCTGTAAACCCAGCATTGCTTCAAACTGATTCTCCTTAAAATCAGCAACCCAGATATATTCACTTAATTCTGCGCCTTGATTTTGAATGAGAGCTTCAAATTGATCAACATCAAGCTTGTCTTCAGGATTCCAAAATGGGAGCGCAATTCTGTTCCAGCCTTCATACAGATGAAGAGTAAAGTCAAAAGAACTGTTTGTGGATTCTTTGGTGGAATGAAGCACATTACCAAAGGTGCTGGTCTCCTCATTCCATTCATAAGTAAAGGTTTCAAAGTAGCCGGTTTCTTTTGTGTGTGTCACCTCAACAGTTCCATTGTTTTGATATTCATAAGCGGCGCTTCCCTGTTCATTCTCAACTGAAGTTAGGTGATTCAGTTTTCCTTCTTTCCAGTCAAAGCATCGCGATTCAATTACTCCTGAATGAAGACAGACTTTGTCTTTATCTTGAAGAACGTTCTTCAAGTCAGAATTTAATGTTTCGCCACTCCACAGATGATAAACCATAGATCCTCTGGCTTGGGCAGCCCAGCTTGAACGCCCATCCTGACCAAAAGTATTATTAATAACTTCTTCTTTTGTTTTATCTGCTAAAGAGAGGGGAGATTCGTCTTGAAGAAAATCTGTGGACGTTTGAATGTCAGCTTGAGGTCCCGTTTCAGGTGAAATGCGGTCGGGGTTAACAGCTGGAGACTGCACTTCAGAGGAACGGTTTAAAAAATTCTCCTGCGAAAAAGCAAATGGGATGACCTGCTGGAACAGGAAAAAGAATAGTGTGACACAAGCTACCTGCCTTTTCAACTAACCCACATCCTTTCGCGAAGCAGCGTCTACATCTTGAGCAGGCAGCGTCACTGATTGGATATCTTCACCTAGTAAATCCAAATCATAGCGCTCATAAATAAACCAGGCGCTTAAATGATTCACCATTTCCAATACCCCTGCTTCACAACAAGTGCATGTCATAAGAATTATTTTTCTTTTTGAATACCATACGGCACTTATTTCTTGTCATGAAGAGAAATTTGACCAGAAATATCATTTTGTAGCCACACGATGCACTTTTGTGGCGCAGACGCCACAATAAATCAACTTCTACGAGCAAACGTGCAGCTTTAGACAAACAAAAAAGACGGGTAGGTAATAAAAAGCGCTGAACTTTTCTTGAGTGGGTCTGGATTGTAGAGCTCATAATCAGAAACGCCGCAGAACGCAAATGAATCTCCCGGCTTCATAAGAAATTCCTGCATCTCACGGATGAGCAAAACCTTTCCTTCTAAAAAATGAAGATAAACTTGCTCGGGATGCGGAAGTTTAATTGAAGAAGCAGATTTTTGAGCACCAATTTCTATTTTCCCAAAGAAGAATTCTTTTCGCTTCGGTGTCAGGGAAAAAATCTGAAAACCATCCTCTGGATATTCAAGTGAAAAAGCCACCTGATTTAAGTGACCTCTGTAATCAAGAGACTCGCCAAACTGCTCTGCTTTGATCAATAGAGTTTTCAAATCTGCTCCAACCGCAAAAGCAATTTTCTCAAGACTGGTAATTGACAAAGACTTAAAGATGCCGCATTCGACACGCGCAATTGTAGTCCGGTTAACGCCAGCTCCCTTTGCCAATGCTTCTTGACTGACTCCCCTTTCATTGCGGAGCGCTCGGATGGCTTTACCAATAAAACTGTACTTATTCTGCTGTCCAGCGTGCTGATCCGAAGTTTGAAAAAAGTGTGGTTCACGATCACGAGCCACTTCATCGTCAAGCACGGGATATTTGAGCTTGACACTCGGCTCAAGCCTGCTTCCCACAAGCTCTTCCACTTCAACTTTTCTTCGTCCTTTTCTAAGTTCAGTCATCATATCGATTCAAAAAAAGTAATTTTCTAACTGCATTAATTTGACAAGGATTGATTTCCCATTTTAGTATTTTGATTTTGAGAGACTGATTTCGTATGCTCATCCAGCGTCT
Organism: Candidatus Omnitrophota bacterium; assembly: GCA_023247075.1. GTDB lineage: Bacteria > Omnitrophota > Omnitrophia > Omnitrophales > Danuiimicrobiaceae > JAHFHD01. The sequence continues at coordinate 10,363 of JAHFHD010000027.1, forward strand.
GTTTGTTTTTCTCGACATGTTTTCGCACGGCAGCTAGAAAAGTAGAAATGGAAAAGGGTTTTAAAATGAAATCATCAATACCCATTCGATCAGCATCTTCTCTTGTGGTTCCTTCGGGAAATGCAGTCATAATTATTTCGGGAAGGCGTGGAAGGCCAAATTCAAGCCGCAGCACCCGAATAGCTTTAAGTGTTTCAATTCCATTCATTCCAGGCATCCGGATGTCAGAAATAATCAAAGCAAAGTTTTCTCTAGAAGCAAGGTCAAGAGCAGCCAAGCCGACCGAGGCGATTGAAACTTCGTAACCAAATTTATTGAGCAAATTTTTGAGCGTTTCCCCAACCAGAATATCGTCTTCAATAATTAAGATTTTGTGTGAACGAGCAATCGTTTTCATCGTTTCCGTTTCATAAACATGCAGCAAGTCGTCGTGGCGAAAACGCTGCTTTCCTGAAACCTGCCGGGAACCCAAAAGACCTTGCTCAACCCAACACGTGATAAGGTGAGACGAAATACCAAGTACTTTAGTTGCTTCATTAAGGGTCAAAAATTCTTTCATTAAATTCAGCCTTTTTTAAAATAGATTCTCAATATAAATCATGTCGCACACCAAGCTGTTTGTTAGACCAATAGGTTAACCCATACTGACTAAAAATCAATCGGAAAAGAGGAACAAATTGGCAAAATTCTATTAGAAGTAGACGAAATTTACTCCTACTAGAATTTTGCATCAAATCGAATTAGAAACTATGGCTAGAATTTAGAGAAAAAGAAAAGAAAATGTACTGTTAATACTGGATGAGTGAATGGAGCGGATATTTTTGGAGGCGGGCTCTTCCATTCAAAAAAGAAAGTTCGATTAGAAACGCAAGCCCGATAATTTTACCACCAAGCCGTTCCACAAGCTGAATCGTTGCATCACAAGTTCCACCAGTTGCGAGTAAATCATCAACCACCACAACACGGTCTCCCTTTTGAATAGCATCTTGATGCACTTCTAAAATATCGGTGCCATATTCTAGTTGGTAAATCACACTTTCAGTCGTACTTGGAAGTTTTCCCTGTTTTCGAACAGGAACAAAACCAGCTCCAAGCTGATAAGCAAGCACAGCACTTAGGATGAAGCCGCGGGATTCAATCCCCACAACCTGATCAATTTTTTCACTTTTAAAAATTGATGTAAAATGATTGACGACCTGCTGAAACGCAAGCCGGTCTTTTAAAAGTGGCGTGATGTCTTTAAAAACAATCCCCTCTTTTGGAAAATCGGGAATGTCTCGAACCAATTTCTTGAGATCTAAAAAATCTACTGTTCGCTCCTTAACGGACATAATGCTCCACCTTCGCATCCTTTAGTTTTAAAATGTAGCGAATCTTCTTAATGGCTCCAAATTCAATTTGACGAATCCTCTCGCGTGTAACGTTAAAGTGCTTCGCAGTTTCCTCAAGGGTTTTGGGTTCTCCCCCTTTTAAACCAAATCTCAAAATTAAAACATTCTTTTCCCGCTCATCCACATAGCCAAGCAGTTGATCCACGCGAGCACCCTGAAACAAATCTTCAATATTTTCCACTGGCGAAATAAGCGACTCATCTTCAACCAAATCAATCATCTCAGCATTTCCGTCAAAACTCACTGGAGCATTTAAGGAGCCTGGCTGAGAGCCAATCTTTTCAACTTCTTTTACTTTTTCCACTGGAATTTTCATGACGTCAGCAATTTCTTCAGCAGTTGGAATTCGGCTCATCTTTTGAATGAGTGCATCACGTACTTTGCGCCACTTGGAAATGGTATCGTACATGTATACTGGCACCCGAATCGTTTTCCCCTGATTGGAAAGCGCTCTCATCATTGCCTGCTTAATCCACCATGAAGCATAAGTTGAAAATCGGTACCCTTTCCGGTAATTAAATTTGTCCACTGCCCGCATGAGACCAATATTTCCTTCTTCAACCAAATCTGAAAATGGAAGACCTAAATTTGCATACCGTTTGGCAATGCTGATGACCAGTCTCAAATTACATTGAATCATTTTGTCTCTGGAGCGGCCGGACTCAGGCCCCCCTTCAGCAATTTGTTTTGAAAGTGAAATTTCATCTTCTGGCGCAAGAAGCGGAATTTTTTCGATTTGCTGAAGGTAAATTTTCATCGGAGTTTTGTCAAGCGTAACCTCTCCGGTGTCTTCTACCTCAGCTAAAGACGGAATTGTTTCTTTTTTTATTTTTTTGGAAATTAACTCGTGAGGATTTTTTTCAGAAAGAGAAGGAAATTTAGGAAGGTTCTTCTTCCGAACATTTTTGGAAAGTTTCGCTTTTCGACTTGGTGCGCGACGCGTTGATTTTTTCTTTTTTCCGCGTGCAGAAAACTTTCGCCGCTTTTTTTGATGTTTCTTTTTTTTCGCTGCCATTCGAAGGAGTTTAATCCTTCTCGTTAATCGCTGCTTGTGCAGCTGCTAAGCGGGCTACCGGAACGCGAAATGGGGAGCAGCTGACATATTGCATTCCAATTTTGTGACAAAACATTACCGAAGCAGGATCGCCGCCGTGCTCTCCACAAATTCCAACCTTCAAATCCTTTTTCACTTTTCTGGCGATGTCAATGGCGTGTTTCATGAGAAGCCCAACACCCTCTTGATCCAAACTCTGAAATGGGTCTTTCTCTAAAATTCCCTGCGCCACGTAGGTACTGATGAAACCAGCAGCATCGTCACGGGAATACCCAAAAGTCATTTGGGTCAAATCATTTGTTCCAAAGGAAAAAAATTCAGCGACTTTTGCAATTCGGTCAGCCACAACAGCAGCTCTCGGAATTTCAATCATAGTGCCAATAGAGTAAGGAACTGTTACATGATATTCCTTAAACACCTGCCCAATGACCTTCTCCATATTCTCCTTGAGAACATTTAGCTCTTTTTCTGTCCCAACCAAGGGAATCATAATTTCAGGAGCGCATTTTTTCCCTTTTTTCTTAATTCGGCAGGCCGCCTCCATAATTGCGCGAGTTTGCATGTCGTAAATTTCGGGGTAACTAATTCCAAGCCGACAACCTCTGTGACCAAGCATCGGGTTGAACTCGTGAAGACCTGCCACCTTTTCCCTGATTCGCTCAAGCGGCACATTCATGACACTTGCCATTTCTTGCTGGCTGTCCTGACCATGAGGCAAAAATTCGTGAAGCGGCGGGTCAAGAAGACGAATGGTAACAGGACGACTGCCCATTACTTCAAAGATTCCATAAAAATCATTGCGTTGCATCGGCAATAATTTTAAAAGCGCACGTTCACGCTCCTCTTTTGTGTCAGCTAAAATCATCTCGCGCATCGCAATGATTCTGTCTCCTTCAAAAAACATATGCTCCGTTCGGCACAAACCAATTCCTTCAGCACCAAACCCAACTGCTACTTGAGCATCTTTGGGCGTGTCTGCATTAGTGCGAACGCGCAGCTTGCGTACTTGATCGGCCCATTTCATCAGCTTTCCAAATTCACCACTCAGTGAAGGGGGGACAGTTTTGACAGACCCCAAATATACCTCGCCTACGCTGCCATCAAGTGAAATAAAATCTCCTTCTTTAACGGTCACTTCCCGAACACGGAAAAGTTTTTGGTGGTAATCCACCTGAAGGTCACCACATCCAGCAACGCAACATTTTCCCATCCCACGAGCAACGACTGCTGCGTGAGATGTCATCCCACCCCGCGTCGTCAAAATTCCCTCAGCAACATGCATTCCGCCAATGTCTTCTGGAGAAGTTTCAATTCGTACGAGGATGACTTTTTCACCTTTTTTCGCCCAAACCTCAGCATCATCCGCGCTAAAAACAACTCGACCCGTCGCCGCACCAGGTGAAGCGGGTAAGCCAGCCGCAATTTTTTTCTTGTGATCTTTAGGGTCAAACGAGGGATGAAGAAGCTGCGTGAGTTGTCCCGCTGGAACACGCATCAAAGCAGCGTTTTGATTGAGTAACCCTTCCTTCACCATATCAACTGCAATGCGCACTGCTGCCTGCGCCGTTCTCTTCCCATTACGAGTTTGAAGTAAATAAAGTTTGCCTTCCTGAATCGTAAACTCCATGTCCTGCATGTCTTTGTAATGTCGCTCAAGCCGTGTCCGGATTTTAAGGAGATCTTTGTAAATCACAGGCCACTGTTTTTTCAAATTGTCGAGAGGCTCAGGTGTGCGAATTCCAGCAACCACATCTTCTCCTTGCGCATTAATCAGAAATTCACCGTAAAATTGATTGGCTCCCGTTGAAGGATTACGGCTGAAGCAAACTCCTGTTCCAGAAGTATTGCCCATATTACCAAAGACCATTGCCTGCACATTCACCGCTGTTCCCAAAAGACCGCGAATGTCATTGAGATCCCGGTATTTAATCGCTCGCGGATTATTCCACGATTCAAACACAGCATTAATTGTTTTGAAGAGCTGAATTTTTGGGTCGGAAGGAAATTCTTCCTGTGTTGCTTCTTCATATGCTTTTTTGTATTGCCTGACAATTTCCTTTAAATCGTTCGCTTTAAGCTCAACATCCAACTTTACTCCAAGTTGTTCCTTTTTCTTTTCAAGGATGTGTTCAAAAGTTTCATGCGACACTCCCATTACCACATTGGAAAACATTTGGATGAATCGCCGGTAAGCGTCCCAGGCAAATCGCTCATTCTCGGTTTTAATAATGAGTCCTTGAACAACTTCTGAATTCATCCCTAAGTTCAGAACTGTGTCCATCATTCCTGGCATAGAAGCCGCAGCACCGCTTCTCACTGAAACAAGCAGCGGATTTTCCCGCTGGCCGAAACCCGAGCCCATCGTCTTCTCAAGCCTGGCCAAATTCTGCTCAATTTCCTTTTCAAGACCAGCCGGCCATTTTTTTCCTTCTTTGTAATAAAATGCGCAAGCTTCTGTGGTAATGGTAAAACCTGAAGGTACAGGGATTCCAAGCCTGGTCATTTCAGCAAGATTAGCGCCTTTGCCGCCAAGTAATTGCTTCATTTGGGCATTGCCTTCGGCCTGCCCGCGGCCAAAAAAATAAATGAGCTGGTTCTTTTTCTTTTTGATTTCTTTGGCATTCACTCGTGTTTTACTTTTTGTAACTGGCATGTCTAACTCCTTTGCTTGCAATACTTTAAATTTTAGATGAAGACTTAATGTGGAACAGTATTGTAACGCATGACTTCACGAAAATCTAGTACTCTGTGACATTAATTTTTTTATTAAGAAATAGAGTACTTACACTTTGTCTCTTTAAAAAACGAGCTTTTAATTAACGCAACAAGGCACTAACTATTTGTAAGCTTCGACAAATCTGCAATGAACGCTTTGCAAAGTTGATTCACCCGATTCACGAGCATGTGCCGGTTCACCCGAATCTTTGGGTCTTCAGCATTCACCAAAACACGGTCAAAAAATTCATGGACTGGTTCAAAGAAAACATCTCCAAACATGAGAACTGCTTTGCTAAATTCACCGTTTAAAGCCAGTTTTTTGATGGACTCTTCATTCTTTTTAACAAGCTTGGCCAAAACTTGCTCACATGGCTCTTGGAATAAAGCATCATCCCACGCGCTACTCAAATCCGTGCGCGCGCCTTTTAAAATATTTCCAGTCCGCTCCATGACCTTGCAGGCACGGCGAAACGACTCATGCGTTTTGATTTGATTTAACTCATTAAATTTCAAATAAATCTGGCTTAAATCGTCAAATCCACTTGCAAAAATTGCTTCAAGCAGTTCATGCTCCGCGCTTCCCGTTTTTAGATGCAGCTCAAAAGCAATTCGTTCCTTAAAAAATGGGGTGAGTTTTTCTTGGATTTCCACTGCGGTTTTTGAAATTAGACTTCCAAATTGATCCCGGCTAAATTGAATGAGCCGCTTCATTGAAAATTTGAGTTCATGCGCCCGAATAAGTTTAACAAGTGCACCGCCTGCGCGCCTAAGCGCATAAGGGTCCTCACTTGAACTTAATTCCACATTGAGTCCGAGCGCTCCAGTCAATAGGTCAATTCGTTCACACACACCCAAAATAGCACCTTCAATACCCACTGTTTTTCCAAGCTCTTCAAATGAAATCGACAAATTCTCCGGCAAATAATGATCCCGTATGGCGCGCGCCACTTCGCGGTTTTCTTGATCCAAGCAGGCATATTCAAAACCAGCAATCCCTTGAAGCTCTGGAAACTCATAAACAAGATGAGTTACGAGGTCAGCTTTGGCAAGCCGCGCGGCACGTTTGACACATTGCGTCACAGAATCACTTTGACCACATTCTTTTGCAAGCGCGACCGTAAGTTCTTCAAGCCGTTTTGTTTTGTCCAAGTAAGAACCGAGGGAACCAAGAAACACCATGTCTTTTAATTTTTCAACTTGTTTCTCCAGTTTGATTTTCCGGTCTTCCTGAAAGAAAAAACGAGCGTCTTCAAGGCGGGATTTCAAAACCGATTCATAATGACGGGCGATTAATTTTGGATTCTTACGCGGCCCATTAATGATGGCAACGAATTTATTTGTGAGCTTGCCGGACACGTCATACTGAGCAAAGATTTTCTGATGTTTGCGCATGCATGTTTTTAAAACTGGTTCTGGTAAAGACAAATACTCTTTGTCAAACACTCCCTGCACACGACAGGGTTCCTCAACCAAATTGGCCACCATCTGGACGAGTGGCTCATCCTGAGCAGCTCTTTGGCCGACCATTTTTCTGATGCTCTTTATTCGCTCTTTAGTACATAAAATGACGTGATGATTTTTTAGTTTCCGTACAAAATGAATGAGATTTGAACTCTGGATTCTGACCGGCCTCGGAGCAAGAAACCGGTGACCGAATGTCACATTGTCACTTTTGACATTAGCGATTCGGAAGTTTTGTTTGCGTCGTCCTAGAAAAGCAAAGCTCCACCGGATTGGTCGGGTGAATAAGTATTTTTCGGATTCCCATCGCATCAGCTTGGGAAAAGAAATTGTTTTTGGGAATTGCTCAAAAAAGAATTGGAGTGGTTTTAATTCCTTCTCTACTTCAACCGACAAGCGCTGTCCTTTGAGGGTGTCCTTCATGACAATTTCTTCTTCGCGCTTGCCAGTGCTTTTTAAAAAACCAGTCAGCGCGGGGGTTGGCTTGCCATCTTGATACGCCTGACTTTTAAGCGGGCCCAATCTTTCAATCCGACTCGCCTGTTCCTTGACCAAACCAGAGAGTGAAATAACGAGACGTCTTGGCGTAGTAAAAAAATGGATTTCGTCAAAGCGGTAACCACATTCGGCAAGTAACTCAGGAGCAAATTTTAGAATGGCTTGGTGAATCCCACTAAAATAGTCAGATGGAACTTCTTCAAAACCAACTTCATACAAAAGTGATTCGCCGGATTTTTTCATTGGTTTGTTTTTGATGCAGCATACTTTTTGAGCAGTGGAAAACCCAATGATTCGCGTGTCCTGAGGTACCCTTCAGCGCAAAGTCTTGCCAAAGAGCGTACGCGCTTGATGTAGCGAGGCCGCTCTGCTACGCTGACAGCGCTCCGAGCATCAAGCAAGTTAAATAAGTGTGACGACTTCAAGCAATAATCGTAGGCAGGCAAAAATAGTTCTTTTCCGCAAAGTGCTTTACATTCAGTCTCGTATTGTTCAAATTGAGATTTAAGCATTTCAATATTCGCAGCTTCAAAGTTAAATTTTGAAAACTCGCGCTCGCCCTGAAGATGAATTTCTCCATAAGTCACATGGCCATTCCAATCGATGTCAAAGATTGACTGCTTCTTCTGTAAGAACATGGCAATCCGCTCAAGGCCGTATGTGATTTCGCATGAAATTGGGTCAAGGTCAATTCCACCGCATTGCTGAAAATAAGTGAATTGGGTAATTTCGAGGCTGTCAAGCCACACTTCCCACCCGAGTCCCCATGCTCCAAGCGTTGGTGATTCCCAATCATCTTCAACAAATCGCACGTCATATTCCTGAACGGCAATCCCCACATATTTGAGACTTTCAAGATAAAGCTCCTGAGCATTGGAAGGAGTGGGTTTTACAATCACTTGGTATTGGTAATAGTGCTGTGTCCGGTGAGGATTTTCACCGTAGCGACCGTCCGTAGGCCGCCTAGATGGTTCCACATATGCGGCTTTCCATGGCTCTGGTCCTAAAGCGCGTAAAAATGTGTGGGGAGAAAAGGTACCTGCACCAACTTCCAAATCATAGGGCTGAACAATAAGGCAACCTTGTTTGCTCCAGTATTCATTTAATGCTTGAATGAGGGTTTGAAACGTCAAGAGGGATTAAACCTTTTTGATTCACTTATGGAAATTCACATGTTTGTCTGTATTAAAAACGAGCGGATTGTACCAGAAGGCGCCATACGAATCAATCGAGGGAATAGCTTTGGAATAAATCCTAAAACTTGCCGGACATCAAAAGACCCATCAACTGTATTGCAAGATGAGGAGAGGGATGTTGGTCTTCCCTGGGAAAATGGTGACACACAAACCAACCATCCCTTCCTCCCGCAATGCCCGGTCTCCTATTCTAGCCCAATTGTTTCAGTTTCCGAGCACTACGAATTGTCTTGTTAAACACCGCTCTCTTGAACGGCTTGTTACACGGTGATTTGGCTTTTGATTTTAGCCAACTTTGACTCGCCAATACCGCTGACCTTGCTCAAGTCTTCAACAGACTTAAAACTTCCGTTGCTCTCGCGATATTTCACGATTCGCTCTGCTAATGCCGGACCAATGCCACGAATTGATTCAAGCTCCACTTGTGAAGCTCGATTCACGTTCACTAATTCGGTCTTAACAGCTCCGTTTAATTCACTCGCCTTTGCAGCATGTCCCATACTTATTGGCAGCAGCATGAAACCTAAAATCGCTAAAAGACTGATGAACCGTAAATTTTGAGGGTTTCTCATTTTTGGACCTCCCTTCCTTACTTGAATCTAATTTTTTGATGTATGAACAATATCAAAAGTATTATTTTATGTCAAATACTTTATTATTATTAATTATATTTAAATCTCTTCTCATTTTAAGATTTCATCAATTAGGAATTGCACTTTATTAATCTCCTGCTACAATTGAGACGATTACACCTTAAAATAATCCAACCATGAGATCCAAATGAGCCGAAAAAACAAAATAGAAATCCCCGCTGAACTAGGCAAAAGAGTTAGAGAAATCAGACGTACAAAAAAAATTACTTTGATTGAACTTTCAAAACTAACCGGTGTTGCTCAGGCAACTTTGTCGCGAATGGAATGTGGATTGATGCTTGGCACTGTCAAAAGTCATCAAAAAATTGCGGAGGTCCTTGGTGTTTCTTTAGCTCAGCTTTATGAAGGAATTGACTCCCGCCAGAGCGACGTCAAACACCAGCAGGCCGCAACTGAAAGAAAAATCACATTCAAAGCGGAGCGAGTAAAATGTGAGTTGCTCACTCACGAAGCGACAAAGAAAAAAATCACGCCTCTTCTCATCACACTGCAGTCGTCTGGAAAAACTGAATCAGAGCAGTCGGAACGCGGAGTAGAAAAATTTCTCTTGGTTCTAGAAGGAATTTCTGAAGTAACTCTTGACCAGGCCAAATACACTCTTCAGCCTTTTGACACGCTTTACTTTGATGCATCCATCCGTCATCAAATCGCAAACACCGGAAGTAAACCAGCTAAGATTTTCTGCGCCGTTTCCCCGTCGAAGATTTAACGCTCTGCTTGATCCAATCAAGGTAAGGAGCAAATCCACCTGAAATGCGAAGATGGATGATTTCGGGAACTTCATATGAATGATGTTTGCGGATGATTGCTTCAACAGTCTTAAGATTCTGCTTCTCAGTTTTAATCACAAGCAACAGCTCTTTGGTTTTCTCAATCGACCCCTTCCACCAGAATAAAGAAGTGACGTCCTTGACAATATTGACACATGCCGCTTGCTTCAAATCTAAAAGTGCGCGGGCAATGCGTATCGCCTCAGGTTTTGACCCAACGGTGGACAGGGCAAGATAAAAACTGGAACTTTGTTTGGTTTGTTTAGAGGAAGCTACCACGGTTCTAAGTACGTAAGGTAAGCTGTACTACAAAATCTCCACTTTCATTTGAGAGATTCACATGACCTTCTCGGGCTAGCCAGCCCAAACTCATCAAGATGGTATGTTGCGGCTGCTTGAGCCCTTGGACGAGTTCGCTTAAGGTAGCGCTTTGGTGCTTGTCCAAATACTGCCAAATTTCCCCTGCGATGATTCCAATCTCTGTAATCATAATGTTCAAGATACTAGCAAAGTCACTTGGAACATTCAAACAATTTGTGACACGTGTTTAACGCTGATCATGTCATTAAAATTGTGCACTTTGTCATTCCCGCGAAAGCGGGAATCCACTGATCCTGGATCCCCGCTTAAAGCATGCGGGGATGACAAGGATATTATGGAGGTAAAGAACACAATTTTTGTTGCGCAATCTTAACGCTCAAACAAGACCGATTTCCAAAATTAAATCCTCATCCTTTGGATGGCCTTCAATTTCTGTTGTGTCAATAATCACATTGACTTGTTTTACCTTAGAAAAATCAAGGTCATTTGGAACCAAATCGCGCAAAAGCTTGTAGTAATCGGCACCGTGCCGAACTTGATAAATGAACCCCGTCGTCTTCTGACCATTTTCTGCTTCGAGTTCAATCCCAATCTTTCCACCTGCAAGATTTGATTTAAAACCGAACACAAGATCTTTAAGCGAAAAATTTTCATCGGCTTTGATTGTCCCCCTCAGGAACCCTTCTTGCGCAGTCAGTTGGAGATTATGGAAATTAAAAAGACGGTTTTGGTCAATTGACCGTGCTTCCACTGGTGAACTGATGTCCACATTAAAAACCAATGATTGAGACGGGCTTTGGCTAAACTTGATTTGATTCACAAGGAAATCAGCATTGGCACCGGTTTGTGATGGATTGACCACTAGATTAACAAATTTTACATTCGACAAATGAGAATTGTTTGAAAGAGCAATTCGTGCGGTTGTCAACTTTGATGCAGCTCCACCGGTTGAAATAGGAAATGTTCCTACCGTTTCATTTGCCTGATTTTTAAGTTCAACAGTAAGTGTCTCAGGCACTTTAAACCCAGGTTCAAGTCCGGAATAAGAAATAAGTAAGTCTTGATTCCGCGCGTCATATGGATTGGTTAATTCCCAAAAATGACCGCTACTGTTTGATTCATCGCTAGAATGCTGAATCAACACACCAAATGCAGTTGTTTCTGATTCGGGCGTTTCTCCCAAGCTGCCTTCACTTTTAAAATTGCTGAATACAGACAGCGTTTTAGCGGGAAACTCGCCCTCAGAATCAACTACCTCTTGACTTGTGGCAGCTATTCCAAGATGAAGTTGCCCATAAAGACCGTCATAGATTTGATCGACACTTCGGTTCTCAAGAAATGTTCGCATTGATTGACCACCTAAGCCCAGCAGACCAAGAATAGTTGAGCCTTGATCGATTGCATTAATCACTTGCGAATACTCAGTTCCAGACCTCAAAGAATCAACAAATCCATAAGGGGTAAAAAGATTTCCATACTGATTTATAATTGCGCCTAACGCGCTCGTGACAAGCGTTGGATTCAAGACATAAGCGCTTGCCAGCCCATAAATGGATGCGACATCCGAAAGAAGAGGTTCATTTGTTTCCGCAACTTCTTGGATTCCAATTTTTGCTTCATACCGCCCATCCCCCGGCACCGTGCTTGCTGACAAAAATCCGGGTAATTGATTGCGAATTGAGAAGTCAAAAGCTGTGTAAAGAAAATTTTGAAGCGCAGGCTTCATCGAATCCTGTTTTTCTTCATCTGACCAAAGAAGCGGCCAAAACATTTGAAAAGCGCCTCCATCAAATGGAGCGAGATTCTGGACCTCACTACCAAATTGATCTTGGTACGTCTTCTTCACAACAATCAAATTTTTAAATGCTTCTGCTTCTTTCTGTAATTGAAACTTGGAGATGACGAATGCAACTCCAGAGCGGAATTCATTTGCGAGGCGGTCAATGTGCGCAGACCCAAATTCACCTGTTTCTAAATTGCGCTCCGCAAAAAATTGCTTAGCAGCTTCATCAAAAAAACTCACATACCCATCCTTCTGACCAAGTAAAAATGAATCAGCCTTTGTCACAATGAATCCTGCCAATTGTTTTTCGTCAATAGTAGTAAGTGTATTAATTTCTTCTAATGTTCCGACCATTGCCGCAATGCTTTGACTTAAATTTATATTGTCACCAAAAGTAATTCCTTTTGCGCGGTCTGCTTTTAACTCGGGAGATAAATCATATTGCGTGGCCAAAAGTCCCTTAAAACTATCTTCGCTAGATTGCAAGTTTTTTAGTGTGTTTAAAATTCTTACAAGTTCATTAAGCGCATCGGAACGGGTAATACCTAAATCAATGCTCCCACGCACCACTTCACCGAGCAATTGAATGTAGAAACCAATCTCAGTTAAT
>JAHFHD010000096.1 GCA_023247075.1 Candidatus Omnitrophota bacterium
CTCGACAGCCGCTTGCAAGACGCTAAATAAAATATTTTAGAATGTTCATAAGTAGTTATTAATAAATAACTTACACAATTATTCGGCTACCTTGGTATGTCATCCTGAACGGAGTGAATGATCTAGGAACGCGAGATTCTTCGCTCCGCGCAGCAGTCCTTTAGGGTCGCGCAGAATGACAATGGGGCAACTTATGAACTTATTCTTAATCTAATTTCTGAACCCACTGAATAACACAGTTTGATTTTTACCTTGATGCTTTGCTTGGTAGAGGGCTTCGTCTGCAGCGCGAATGAGCGACGCCATCGCAAATAATTCATCTTTTCGTGCAGACGCAATTCCCACGCTGACAGACAGCGATGCAGCCAAATTAACATAGGTGTGTTTTGAAGTGCACACAGCACGTCTGATTTTTTCGGCAATTTGAAATGCTATTTCTTTTTGTGTGCTGGGAAGCACAATGCAAAATTCTTCTCCGCCGTAACGCACCGCAATGTCATCTGAGCGGATGTTCTGTCGAATGAGAAAAGCGACGCTCCGAAGCACATCGTCGCCAAAAGGATGGCCAAAGGTGTCATTTAGCTTTTTAAAATCATCGATGTCAATCATCATCACCGAAAGTTCACTTGAGATGTCGCCTCTACGCTCTCCTTTTGTAAGTGTCAGTTTTTCAAGCTCCGCTGGCAGCCTGTCTTCAAGCGCCCGGCGATTATAAAGAGACGTCAGTGGGTCAGTTTCAACTTTTCCTTTGAGCGTAGCGTTTTCAATTCTCATCCTAAATGACCGGTACAGTGCAATGCAAGCGAACCCTGCCCAGGAACCAACAAGAGGGGTAAAAAAATCGCCGGGGTAATTAAATAAAAAAAGCAGAAAAAAAATGGCGAGGAATGTTGCGCTTGAAATCCCAAGGTAGACAGCGCCGCGCAGAGCGTCAAATCTTAAGGCAAAAAACAAACCGAACGCTAGAAGTGCTAGCCCTGCTAGAATTTCAAACAGTTTCGGCAACTCTCTTAAATGGTCTCCTGAAATTAGATTGGCAAGAAAATTAAGGTTAATCACCACTCCAGGCATAAATCCAAGCGGTGTGCCGTAATAATCGTGAAGAGCGCTTGCCGTTGTCCCAATCACAATGATTTTATCTTTCACCCGACTTGCTTCAACACCTTTTGTTAAAAACTCGTGAAATGAAATTTGGTCGACATCGGCGGGCTTCAACCTGAAATTGATTCTCTCCTCTGTCATTACCCGGCTTGACCGGGTAACCCAGTTTCTGGATTCCCGCTTCCGCGGGAATGACAAACTTACAGATTGAAACTGTCTCAAAATTTCGATTTCCCAAGGAAGCGCGGCCAAATTTCCGTGCTCATCCTGGTACTTGAGTTTTGCGCGGCGGACGGTTAAATCAGAATCAAGAATTTTATTCACAACACCGGAGCCGGCGGCTACGGAGCGAATTTCCTCTTCGGAAATAATAACGCTGCCGTCTGGGCCAACGAAAGAGGCAAGCACCACATTGTGTGTGCGCTCAATTGCCTGCGCCAATCTAAAATCACCGAGCGGATCTCCCCTTCCGGAGAAAACAAAATCAAACGCAATCACCTTGGGCGCAGCAGGCATCAGGCGTTCCAGAAGGTCTGCGTAATGGGCGCGGCTGAGCGGCCATCTTTCATTAAGAGCTGCAATGGATTTTTCATCAATCGACACCAGCAAAATTTGACTTAAGAGTTTGGGGGGCGCGGTCACGTGGTAGCGCAGAGTGAAAAAGAAATCCTGCGCTTTGAGAACAGGAATTTTTAAGAAGCGTTCCGGGAGCGGAGTTAAAAATAAAGTGATTCCCAACGCCAAAAAAATGAGAATTTGTATTTTAGAAAAACGAAAAGGCCAGCGCACGAGGCGATTCATTTCCCAGAAACCGTTTCCCTAATTCGGTCAAGGACAATTGAAACAATCCGTTCATCGTACCCAATGTGGCCGGCGAGATGAATTGTTTTGGTTGGAAATTGTTCTCGCACCTTGCGCACAAGTTCTGGAATATGTTCTTTAACGTGGCGTCCGGTCTGAACAAAATAAGGAAGCACAATCACTTCGCCCGCACCCATATTGAGGACTATTTGGATGGCCTGAATCAAATCAGGCGAAGTAATTTCAAGGTAGGCGGCGTGAAATAATATTTCAGGCTCACGCGTTTTAAGCGTTTGAATCACGCGAAGCATCGGCTCGTCGGCTTCGGCGCGCTTGCTGCCGTGACCAAGCACGACTACTGCTCGTTTCATTTTTACCTTACTTATTGCAGGAAACGGTTACTGTTTAGCCCTCTGGAGTCTCCTTTAATTGTCATCCTGAACGACACGTCTTGAGAGTGCGCACATCATCGTAGACGGACAACAAGTCCGTCACACTTTCGGAGAAGAACGCCAAGTTCTTCCCGTAAAGTGCTCGCGCAAAAAGCGCGCAGTGCGATGAGTACTGGCACACATAATCGTAGGCAACGTCAAAGTTGCCTACGATTAGTGCTGGTGCATTGGCACCTGCATCAGGCGCCGGCAAAAGCGCGAGTGAAGGATCTAGCGTTCAGGACAAACTCCGCGAAGGATCTAGTATTCGCTAGATTCTTCAGTTCGCCCCGCAGAATAAATTTGCGGGGCTCCTTCAGAATGACACAAGAGAGAAATGGGTGGTGTTCGCACTAAATAGACACGGGAAGATCTCACGACTATTCCCTGCGTTAAAATCAGGCATGCGCGGTTGCAACTTCGCGCACTTCTTCGGTCAGCGCTGTACTTAAATACCGTTCTCCGCCGCTTGGAATAATAACAACGATCAATTTTCCTTTGTTTTCCGGGCGACGCGCCACTTGAAGCGCTGCGCATACTGCTGCTCCCGATGAAATACCTGCTAAAATTCCTTCTTCGCGCGCAAGGCGGCGGGCCATTTTGATGGAATCTTCGCTTGAAACCTGAATGACTTCGTCAATAATCTTGGTGTTTAAAATATCAGGCACAAAACCCGCGCCAATTCCCTGAATTTTGTGGGGACCTGGTTTTCCGCCAGAAAGCACGGGTGACTCAACGGGCTCCACAGCGATTGATTTAAAAGATGGCTTCCGCGATTTAATTACTTCAGAGACACCGGTAATGGTTCCGCCGGTGCCGACACCTGAAATCAGAATGTCTGCTTTGCCGTCTGTGTCGCGCCAGATTTCTTCAGCAGTTGTTTTTCGATGAATTTCTGGATTCGCTGGATTTTTAAATTGTTGAGGCATAAAAGCATTTTTTGTTTGTGCTGCCAATTCTTCCGCGCGCTTAATCGCTCCCTTCATTCCCTCAACGCCAGGTGTCAGCACAAGCTCGGCACCAAGCATTTTGAGAAGCATCCGGCGCTCAAGACTCATCGTCTCAGGCATTGTTAAAGTCAACTTGTAACCTTTTGCCGCGCAGACAAATGCAAGGGCGATTCCAGTATTTCCACTTGTGGGTTCTATGATGACAGAATTTTGATTGATTAAACCTTTTCGCTCCGCATCTTCAATCATACTGACGCCGATTCTGTCCTTCACACTTGAAAGCGGATTTGCGAACTCAAGCTTACACACCACAGTTGCGGAAATTCCTTCTGTGAGCCGATTTAATTTTACAAGAGGGGTGTTGCCAATGGTCTGGGTAATGTTTTCATAAATTTTCATTTCAAACTCCTTTGGTTTTTTTAAAGTGAGGTTTGTATTCTATGCTCAATAAGGTCACAAATTGATTTTAAATAATTGAAATTAACACCTTATTGAGCATTGCCGATTCAGATAAAGAAATCCATGCTTTGTAAGCTCAAGAAGTATAGGTAGCGCTGCGACCCTAGTCAAGACTGTATTTACTTTGGGGTGCATCCCACTTCATCCAGTGTGTCATTCTGAGGCGGAGCCGAAGAATCTAGTGAACTTAGATCCTTCACTTCGTTCAGGATGACACAGCGAAGGGCTCAGGATGACATGAAAAACAACCGCATCAAGTGGTATGCACCCTTACCTTTGAATGCTGTCCCAATATGTTTTAAAAATTGTCAAATGTTCCATCATCAAGGGTTTTTTTCTGGGGTCCCGGAGAATATAAGCCGGGTGATAAAGCACCATCAGTTGAATGTCTTGAAAATCTGGGTGGATAAAAAACTTCCCAACTTTTTCACGCATAGAAAATTCCACCTTGTCCTTAATGATGTGCCTGAGCGCTGTAGCTCCAAGAAGCAGGATGATTTTGGGGTTCACAAGCGCAATTTGTTTTTTTAAAAATGCAATGCAGGCATCCGCCTCTTCTTGCTTTGGTGCGCGATTGTCGGGAGGCCGGCATTTGACGACATTTGCAATTAAGCTGTCGCGACTAGTGTCAAAACCCAATTCAAGCAAAAGGCGGTCAAGCAATTGCCCCGCGCGGCCGACAAAAGCCTTCCCCTGAATGTCTTCATTTTCGCCGGGCGCTTCGCCAATCATCAGCACCTTGGCTTTTGGATTTCCCCGGTCCACCACAATTGTTTTGCGCGCGGCGCTTAAAGCACACTGGGTGCAATTTGAAGCAGCTAGAGAAGTTTTAAATTCACCGTAGGATTTTGCATCCAGGATTTTATTTTTAGTTCCGTCAAATAAGTCAAATTGTATCATCGGGTGCACACCACTTTAGGCAGGTAGCTGTTTAGCTCTCTGAAGTCTCCATCAGTTGTCATCCTGAGCCCTTCGCTTGTCATCCTGAACGAAGTGAAGGATCTGGCATTCGCTAGATTCTTCAGTTCGGCCTAACGGCCTCCTTCAGAATGACAAGGCTGTGAATGGCTTCAAAATGCTAAATAAACACTTAGGCAGTTCTTTTTTACTCACCCTCACCCTACCCTCTCCCTCTGCTTCGCGAGGGAGAGGGAGAGAAATGTTCCAATGCATTTTCCTCTCTCCCTTTTCTTAAGGGAGAGGGACAGCGCTTGCTTTCATTAAATGATTTATGCGTAGCAAGCACAGTCCTCACCTTCAACTTATTTTTCACAGAGGGTGAGGACAGGGTGAGGGTTTACCACTGAATTGGAATTGCCTTTTTTGGGATGTACCCTGCATTATCTACCTACTATTCATTTTTTAATTTGCGTGTTAGGATAAAACCGTCTATGAAAAAACGTGTTTTGAATTTCGCGGGAACTATTTTTTCTTTTCTTCTCTGGGTATTTATTGCAATCGTTACCCTCATTGCATTTTCTGTCATCCTAGTCATTTCCCCTTTTGACCGCAATCAAAAAATCTCTCATCAAATCACCGTGTTGTGGGGAAAATCCATTATGGAAATTAACCCATTTTGGAAACTTAAAATCTCTGGAAAACACCACATTAAAAAAAATGGCCGTTACGTTCTGGTGGCAAATCACACAAGCCTTGCTGACATTATTTGCCTTTATTGTCTTGGAGTTGATTTTAAATGGGTCGCAAAAGAAAGCCTCTTCAAAATCCCCTTCTTTGGATGGAGCATGTCACTTCTGAAGTACATTCCCCTTGAGCGTGGAGCCCACGGGAGTATTCGCGAAGCAATGAGCCGTGCGGAACATTATCTGAAGAATACTGCGTCTGTTCTTTTTTTTCCGGAAGGAACAAGAAGCAAAACCGGGAAATTAAGTCCCTTTAAGAATGGGGCATTTAAACTTGCGCTTGAAACTGGGGCGCCAATCATCCCAATTGTTATTTCCGGGACGCGGCAAGCATTAAAGAAGGGACGCGCCCGAATGTCAGCAACCATTCACGGTACCGTAACCGTGCTCCCTAAAATTGAAACCGCGTCTTACGCGCCCGGGGAATTCAATGCGCTTAAAAATGACGTTTGGAATGTAATGAATGAAGCACTCATCAAAAATTAAGAGCGCAGTTGTGCATTTTTATTTTGCTTGAGAATATTTTTCGGCAAGGTCACCTGTGACAGGCAATTTAAACCGCTCCCCTTGGTAAGACTTCACCATCAGAATAACCCAAACTACGACTCCGGCAAGAAGTACGAGGCCGCTTAATAAATCTCCAACGTAGGGAATAAATTGCGTGACCCACTTGACGACAAAGATGGCGCCAAAAGCAGCAATGGACTGAATGGCGTGAAAACGAACGTATTGATTTTTTCTTTCAATCAATACAAAAATAATTCCGGTTACAAAGCCAAGTAAATACGAAAGCAAAGCGGCTACATTTGCCTTAATTCCGGTTTCTGTTTCCCCTAGATTCGAGTGTTTTTCGTTCATGATTTTTTCTCCTATGTTAATTTTGGTTTCCTTTTACTTTTTCTGCAAGCGCCCGGTCCAAAATCTCCACCCGTTTGCGCGCTTCTTCCACAAGTTCAGATGGAAATTCAACTGCGCGAAATTTTAAGCGCGCTTCTTCAAGCTGTCCAGATTCCACAAGCGCAATCGCCTGAGCAAACAGGTCTGTCATTTTTTTAAGCGAGTCTGGAAGGTTCCGCTGCACAATCTTTTCTTTGTGGTCGAGATCAATCAGAAGTGGATTCCAATTAGCGAGTGCATCCAGCTTCGGAGCAGATTCTAGGCGAATTGCTGCCTGAAGTTCCAAATCAATCTTTGACAAACTTGGGGGGTACCCAATTGACTCTGCTGCTGGTTTGTTTTCAAATGTTTGAATGCGGTTTTTCAAATGCTGGATTTTCTCTTGAGCGTTAACCCATGCGCCGGATTTTAAAAGTTGAGAAAGAGAATCATACTCGTCAAAAATGGCGTTTGCCTCTGTGACAAACTGGGCAGCAAGTAGACGTTGGTTAAGCATGGCCACCTTTCCAATTACGTCATTAATAAATGGGCGCAGCATCACAAGCACAATTGCCCGGTAACGAATCGGGTTGTTTTGATAAATTGGAAAGTTAAGCGACTCCAAAAGCTGCGTGCGGGCAAGTTCATAGTTTGAAGCATCGTACGCCTCTTTGGCTGGGAGATAATGACGCTCGAATGTTTTAACCAATGCTCTTTCATAACCCCAGCCCAATTCAATTTTTCGGTTCTTCATTTCATTTTGCAGAAGATTTTCAAAATCCTGCTTGCCCCAAAACGGCAGAAGTGCTTTCTCAGAACCCAAATTCACCCGGTCGGACTTTGCCTGAAGCGCTTGCTCTTCTTCGGAACTTAGCTTGGGTTGACCAGAAATCGGGAAAGGCTTCGCGAGGAGTGCTTGATCCTCACCAGAAAGAACGGTGGGGTTAGAAGCTTTTTCCTTTTTTTGAACGCCAGCTGTTTTCTCCTGCTGTTTTGGTTCAACTAATTTTTCTTTATGAGAAAAAATTGGGAGCGATGCAAACGACCGGCTCTTTAAAACCGAATCGATTTTTCCAGATTGAACCCACGACCCAACCCGCGGGTAAGCCCAAACACAAACACCTGCCAATAAAGCCAGAATACTTCCAATCACAAACACCCTTGCGACTAAACGAATCCAGGTGCTGTTTGAATTCTTTTTTTTCTGATGAGTGGATTCGCTAGCCGGTTGGCGAAAACTTTGTGAGGATGGCTGCGCGCTTTCACCTTCTTGATTTAAGGAAATAAGTGAAGTGGTCCAAAAGCAATTGGGGCATCGCTGCAAATCTTTGGCTGCAAGTTCAAAAACATGCTGGCAATGCGTGCAGCGGAATTTTGTGATGGAGGCTATGCTCATAGGGCTATTAAGAATACTGGTTTAGGCGGTTTGGTTTAGCACATTTGTAATTTCAGAAATAAGCGCATCTGTTTTTTTTAAAATCCCATTGTAAAACATGTCTTTAAGCAAGGGCTTCACTTCTTGGTCATTGTGGCCGGTAACAAAATAAACGGGGACTTTAGCGAAGCTCTTAATTGACCGAAGCACAGGAAGAATTTGACCGCCGTTGGCACGAGGAAGATTAAAATCCATAAATAAAACATCTGGTTTTCGTTTAATCACTTCGTCAATTACGTGGTAACCATTTTTAGCCACATAGGTTTGAACTTCAAATTTCTGATGTTCCAAAAGCCCTTCAAGCGCCTCAAGAAAATGGTTGTCGTCATCCACAAATAAAGCGAGTTTCTTCTGATTCATCTTCATTAAAATTCCCAGAATTTATTTTCTCAAGAAGAGAAGAGTCCTTCGAAAAATACGAAATGTTCAGGTTTAATCATACCATGCAGAAACCAATCTTTGAAGCCGTGGAGAAATAAAAGCGGGTCAATCACCTTATTTTTTTCGGCTGCTTGAGTCAAAGTGCTTCAAAAATAACAAGGGAAAAGCGCTGTGGGCGTATCCCACTTTAGGCAGTTCTTTTTTACTCACCCTCACCCTACCCTCTCCCTCTGCTTCGCGAGGGAGAGGGAGAAATGTTTCCAATGCATTTTCCCCTCTCCCTTTTCTTAAGGGAGAGGGTAGGGTGAGGGTTTGCCACTGAATCAGAACTGTCTTTATTGGGATGCACCCCGTGCTGTCCCATACTTGATATTTTGGGTCTCATTGATTAAGATGCGCTGCAAATGAACTTCGCTGACAATATCCTCTGGCTTCTCATCGCATACCTCATCGGCTCAATCCCAACAGGCTATTTAGTTGCGAAGCGCGTTTGCGCGATTGACATTAGACAGCACGGAAGCGGAAATGTGGGCGCCACT
>JAHFHD010000097.1 GCA_023247075.1 Candidatus Omnitrophota bacterium
TTCAGGCCGAAAAATAAGCGCCGGCGGCTCATTAGAACTCTCATCCAAGTTGGGTTCCGCCAAAATTGGTTCAAGACTTTTTTGAAGGACTTCGATGCTCGGTCGACTCCCCGCAGGAAAAAGATCAGCAAAGGCTTGAAGCGCCTTCGTCACTTGAACATCTAAACGCAATTCCTTCCGGGCAACCGAACCAAGGTCTTGATTCACCCGCTCAAAAATCCAGTCCGCGCTTTTAATCATCCCTGCCAAATGCGGAGAGCTCGGATGAATGTTTTTATTCTGTCCGCCGACGGCATGGATGCGGTCTCGATTGAGTCCTGCATGATGAGCGAACTCCAGGCTGTCAGTCTGCGGGACAAGTTCATCTTGATTTGCATACATCACAGTTAAATTCCCCCGGCCTTTCAGTTTTGGGGTAAGCGCAATTAAATCATGCTCAAGAATTTGTTTCAGCCAATTGATTCGCTTGATCCCACTTGGCAGCGGCTTGGTTTTGTCTAGTTCATCCCAGAACTTCATGAATCTTGGAAGCCGACTAATCACCCGGTCAAAATGAACCAAGGGAGCCATCATCCATGGGCCATGCGTCACACGCGGGTCAAGCGTGAAAAAGTGTGCAGCATGAAGACCTGTTTGACTGTGTCCCATGACTCCAATGCGGTTTGCATCGACATCAGGAAAAGTGAGCACTCGCGTGAGCACATCCATTAAATCAACAGAGCCGCGCGCAAATTGGTCCCGAAAATCTTCAGGCTCAAATTCTCTCGCCCTAAAATATTCATCCAAACGAATGCTTTGTGATTCATAAGGCATTTGTTCTCCATAGCCCGGCATGTCATACTGGACCACGATGTAACCTTTTTGAATCCATGCCCGTGTTAAGACTTGAACCGTTTCATCGCCAGGTCCATAACTCGGTAAAATTAAAACTGGCCGTAGACCCGTAAACTCATTGGACTGAAAGATTGAGACATTCATCAAATTTTCTTTGAAACTCTCGCCTTTTGGTGATGTGCTGAGATTCCGCTTTGGTGCTCTGAAATACGTCGGCCAGTGAAAACGTTCGACACTAATTGTTCCAGGCTCGCTCACAAATTGATTGCCTGTCTTTCTCGCTAGCGCGACTAAAGTGCGCAGCATTTCACTCGCATCCGTTTGTTCACTCATTGCCTCTAGCTGCATTAAGCGCGACTCGACAAGCAGCGATGCAAGAAGAGGAGCTTGAACAATCAGAAAACTCTTTAAAAAACTAATGTATTCCCGCAGCAACTCGTTCATCATCCGGTCAGGAAAGTAAGTCGTTAAAAGCCCAAGCGTCAACTTCACATCTCTTTGTGTTACAACATCACTTAATAATAAATTGTCAATGTCGCTTTCATATTCAAATGCACGTGTTAGTAAGACCGTTTTAAAAATTTGCTCAAATTGCTCGGAGTAGGACTTATTGTTATGCGCTGCATGCTTTCTGAGTAAGTCATACATGACGGGATGCACACTGAGAATTTTTCCACCACTTAATCTGCTTCCGGTAAATCGGCCGCGGTATTTTGAGCCTACAAAATCAAGATGGGGCGGAAGATTTTCAAAACTTGCGCCTAATTCACTCTCACGAATTCGAGCTGCCGAATTAAGTACATTCGAATCAATGGCCAAAATTTGATTTGGATCTTGAACTGTAAATCGTTCACCCGGTTGTGCTGCACGATTGAATGAAATGAAGTTTTCAATTGTGACGGCCTCAGATGAAGAAGCAGTTTGAATTTCTTTTTTCACGTTTAACAAAATTCGGTCTGAAATCATCTCTGGATTCCAAACCACTGGTTTTGGTATGCCCGCTACGTCGTAGCGATGAGGTTTATGGTATTCAACTCGAACATGATGCAGTAAATGCCCGCTTGCAGCATCAAAAACGCGGAGAATCCCATTTTCTTCACCTGATTTTGAATCTCGTGGGTCGTAATCAATCCGAACACGCTTTTTCTCTCCGCGGCCATTAATTTCCAAATCCAGCTCGAGCTTGTCAAAATTTTGATTCCCTTTTTCAAACGTGTATTGATGTTCTCCATTCCTAATCAGTACGAAAGGTTCTGATGGCTTACCATCCCTCCATTTTTTTGAATCAAAATATTGGGAAATGACATGATATTTTCGTTTCAAAGTTGTTTGTGAAACGAGGTAAAATGCCGGAAATTCCACCACATTAGGATCTCGGCCTGTGTTCATTCGATAAACACGATGCTCCTCGCCTTGACGAATCATTGAAAGCGCCGTTAACACTTGATCTGGCTGGTCGAGATTCTGAATGATTAGCCGCCTGCCCTTAGCAAATGCTTCGAGCGCAAACGCATTCAAAATAGCGGTCAAATAGGTTTCATCGCCAAACGCAGAATTGATTTTGACCAGACGAACTTTAATCATGTCTCGCGATCTCTCTGCATGAACCTCACCAATCCATTGCTGCATCCCCCGCCCGGTTGTGACTTCATATTTCCATAAATTGGCATGACCAAATTCTTTGGTCCACGTCGTTTTAAAAACGAGTTCCTCGCCGTACTGAAAGTGTTGTATTGAAAATTCATCAAGCGATTTCCGCTCGGTCACCACATTCCACTTCTCATCATAAACACGCCACATGAAGCCGCCCTCATTCATGATGACTTGGCCTTTTGGAAATAATTTCTGTAAGCGTTCAAGTGCTCCGTCATTGCGAGACAGATTTCCAGGTATTGTCGAAGCAATCTCAGAACTTAGATTGCTTCGTCCTGGCTGCTTCGCAGCCAGTCCTCGCAATGACGAAGAAGGTTGAGTGGCTACAAATTGTTTGAGCCGATTGCCTAGCTCTTTATTTTTTTCATCAGACTCATCACTGCGAAGTTCTGAATGAGTACGGAGGTCCTGACTCACCCACGCAGCTGGCACCATTCGATTGGGTTCAAGGGAAATTGAAAATGGAACAATGTTTGTATTTGTCGTTAAAAGAGCTCGAACGTGTTCAGTTGAAAAAGGATTGATTCGTTTGAGATTTACAGAATCTTTCATCATGACATTGTTTGAGTCAATTGCCTTTTCATCAATTAGAGCAGTGTAATAACGCGCGTCCGCCAAACGGTTTTGTTTTGCAAGGTTACGGACCACTTGCTCGCGCCAGTTCTTTAAAATGGACCGATTTGATATTTTCGCCCCCTTGATTAATTTGTCGCGCACTGCACGGTGAAAAGCCCGAAACAAATCAATTTTTCCATTTTGTACTTCAAAATAATTTTTCCATGAAACATTTCCTTGCATCTGGCTTAAGTATGAATTTTCTTTACCTACTTCATTCACTTGAGGCGCTATGACCACATATGAAATTCCTGCTCTTTCAAATTCCTCTGTCATTTTTGGTGTGTGAAAACCACCTGCCACAAAAATTAAAGGATGCGTCCCTTCGCCCGCTTTGAGCAAATCCCTCACCCGGTTCAAAAAATGTTCTTCGCGTGACTCAGTGGCCCGGTAAAATTCAGTGAAGTCGTGAAATTGTGCATTAAGTTCGGAAATAATTTGATGAAGTTCTGTTTGGGAATTCTGAAGAGGCGTTACTTCTTTGCTTGTATCTTGACCTGAGTTCTGAAAATTAATGTCATTCTGAGGGTGAAGCCCGTCCCACAGGGACTGCACCGCTGCCCTGTGGGCAGCACCCGTGGTGCCGAAGAATCTAGCGAATGCGAGATCCTTCGCGGAGTCTGCCCTGAGCGCTAGATCCTTCACTTCGTTCAGGATGACATGCGAAGGACTCAGGATGACAGGTGCAGAGTTGAAATATTCGGAACTCACGCTTTGATTCGACATATGAGCTGGCCCACTCATTATTTTCTTGAGTTCATTCCATTCGGGTCGCGACAACTGGAAGTCAAAAAGTTTCTGAACCAGTTCAAGCTCATCCGCCATTCGATTAATCTCATATTCTTCAGGTGAACGAATCAGCGAATGTTTCAACTCGCTCGTCCAAATTTCAAATTCCTCTGCGAACCCCTGCCCTGAAAATTGTTCAAGATTTATTTCACTTTGACTTGCCTTTTCATCTGCGTGATGTTTTAGAATTTCAGCAAGTTTTGAGAGTGCTGGAAATTGATTTCTCAAAATGGGGTAAAATTGCCCTAGTTGAGTTAAAATCTGAGGAAGCGGCTTTAAATTAGATTTGAATTGTTGAATCAAGGTGTCTGCTTCAGCAAAATTATTTGAATAATACATTTGCTTGAGCTTGCCCAACTGCAAGTGCATCCATTCTATTTTTTTGAGTGCTGTCTGACGGACGAGAAGCGCTTGATGCATTGCTGAGATTGCGTGAAAATATTTCTCTCCGTCTTCAACTCCAACATACTTAACCTCAACCGGAGTCAGCACACTTGAAAACGCTGCGCCAGAAAATTCTCCCGAATGAACATAATCCCCAAGCACTTTCTTAAGCTTTTCTTGGTCAGGAAAGCTTCTGAGCAGTGTCGCATCAAGTGATTTTTGAGCGCCCTCCAACGCAACTACTCTGGCTCCATATTCCCTGGAAAAATATTCAATGAGTTTTTCAATTGACTCCTGCGCCCCGCCAACTGTATGCGCATCTTGTAAATAGACAACGAACCCTTTATTGCCAGCAAAAAAGCTTTTGGTTACAGTGCCCAATTTTTGTGGGATATTGAAAAATAGGTGTCTGTCATTGCGAGACAGATTTCCAGGTGTTGTCGAAGCAATCTCAGAACTTTGATTGCTTCGTCCTGGCTGCTTCGCAGCCAGTCCTCGCAATGATGACTGTGATTGAATAAATACTTCGCTAGCAGTTAAATAACTTGGGGAAATAAGGAAATTGACAGAAAAACTAACAAGAATAATACCTGCGGTTAACTGGCGGCTAAGACTTGTCCTTTTGGTTATTTGCATTGTTCATTGGTTCTACTTTCCATAAGAATTAAAAGAGTTTACATAAGTATTTTAATAGCGTCAATTTATAATGCCAAATTTAAATAAGATGAGAATTTAATACCTTAAAAAATTCGTGCCTAGCGCCATTAGGTGAGAAACTTACGATGTCCTTGAAACGTATTGTGAAACAAACTTACTAATTCCACATCCTGAAATGTTCCAATCAAATTTGCCGCTCCCTCAAAAACAACTTGTTTGTCCTGACTTGTCCGACCAATGAGATTAGTTTTATTTTTGGCGCTCACGCCCTCAACAAATACCTGGACGGTTTTGCCAAGCCACGCTCGATTACTTTCTTCAGAAATTAATTTTTGAACGCCAAGGAGTTCCTGATTCCTACGCTCTTTGACTTCAAGTGGAACATCATCCGGAAGCTTCGCGGCCGGCGTTTGAGCACGTATGGAATACTTGTAAATGTAAGCCCCATCGTAGCGAAGTTCACGCAGCGCATTTAAAGTCACTTGATGGTCTTCTTCGGTCTCACCTGAAAATCCGGCAATAATGTCTGTTGTCACAGCAATGTCCGGTACAAGCTCTCTTAATCGGACAATTTTCTTTTTGTAATCAGCATATTGGTGCAGGCGCGCCATTCGCTTGAGCATTCGGTCAGAACCCGACTGAAGCGGGAGATGAAACCTTCGCGAAATTTTTTGGCTTCTCGCAATCACTTGAAACAGTTCTTCAGTTGCGTCCTGCGGATGTGACGTGGTAAATGAAATTCGCTCGAGTCCCTCAATTTCACACAGCATTTCAAGTAATTCGGGAAACCTAACTTCGTCATTGCGAGTCCCGCCGTAGCGGGACGAAGCAATCTCAGAACTT
Organism: Candidatus Omnitrophota bacterium; assembly: GCA_023247075.1. Taxonomy (GTDB): domain Bacteria; phylum Omnitrophota; class Omnitrophia; order Omnitrophales; family Danuiimicrobiaceae; genus JAHFHD01. Next base: position 5,776 of record JAHFHD010000097.1, read on the forward strand.
GGACTGCTTTGTCCTGGTTGCTTCACAGCCAATTCTTGCAACAATGATAAAGAACTCTCAGCAATTCCATCATACGAATTTACATTTTGACCAAGCAAAGTAATGCACTTAACTCCTTCACTCACGAGCCGGCTCGCTTCCCGGTACACTTCCCGCGCGGGCATTGATACTTCAGCGCCACGCGTAATCGGCACAATGCAGTAGGTGCATACTTTGTTGCATCCCGTCATAATGGGCAGCCAGGCGTGATGAAGCGAGTCCCGCTTAATCTGGTCTGTGTACTCAATTGAAATTCCGTCCTGCTTGATTTTTGAAACTTGCCTTCTCTGATTTCTAACTTCATTAATCAAGGCGGGTAATTCTTTAATGTTTCTCGTTCCCACCATGAGATCAAGCTGTGGAAACCGTTTAAATAATTTTTCCTTATGCTCTTCCACCATGCAGCCCATGAGTCCCACAATTAAATTTGGATTTTCTTTTTTGGCTTTCCCTAACAATCCAAGGCGGCCGTAAACACGTATTTCGGCATGCTCCCGAACTGAGCATGTATTCATCAGGACAATGTCAGGGACTGCTTCTGCTTCTTGAGGACTGCCGCCTGAAAATTGAGAAAAGAGAGTTGGTTTCTTTTTTTTGTGTGGGGATGGGTCTGCTGCACTTATGGAAGATTTGAAACTGCCTTCATTTTCCGCTTCATATTCATGCACAATCTCAAAGCCCGCCGCCTGAAGCAGTCCCTCAGCCACCTGAGTGTCATAATCATTCATCTGACATCCGAAAGTTTTGATGGATACTTTGAGTGGCTTGTCTTGTGATTTCATAAGTGTTTAAAAGTGATTTTGTTAAATTATCCAACCGATGAATGCCTATGACTTAAAAATTTTCCACTCGCCATCCTCTGAACATTTTACTCCAATAACCATAGCTTCCTGGTTATCCAGCAGAATTCTAATGGGACCCGCAGCAAACATCGCCTCGTGATAATAATAAACAACTCCTCTTTGCTCTTTTTCAGTCTCGTAAGGCTCCGCCAGTAATCTCATCAGCTCTCGCTTTTCGATCTTATTGTTAATTTGCTTGCATGTCTGATATCTCTGATATCCTGGATCCTTGTATACCACATCCTTGTTCAAGACAAATTTGACGATAACAAGAAACGAGAAAATAGTTACGGCAACCGCCATCAAAATTAAGATCATTTTTCTCATGCTCTCATCCTATTAAAATGGTTAAGATGGCCTCCGCCATTCTCTGTGCGACAAGTATTATATTCGAAATATTATGGTCAGCCGAAGGTTTTAATGGATACCTTATTTTTTTTATTACCGATCAAGTTTATAAGCAAGAATTAAATTAAATTTCTTGGCACGGGCATCTTCGAGCAGCCGACTCATCGCGGGACGTTCTGGCAAATAACCGCTGTATCTATCATCCTGATAAATTTTGCTTTTTCCGTCCGTAAAATAAATCTGATATCCTTCTCTTTTGGTAAAATCAACAAGATGATCTCTTTGAACCGCTAGAGAATAACCCTTCCGAGCTTGGTCTTCCATGCTGACCTGAATATAAAGCGCTGCTTTGATTTCTTTCTTCTGAGTATTTTCCACACTTAACCTTCTGTAATGGTTTGCATTATACAATATGGGTGACACTATTTACCGCTATTATCTATCAAAAGTGTTAACACTTTCTGTTAATACCCTAAGACTTTTTTTGATCTTAAATCACAATGCTACGAAGGTGGGGATTTACAAATGGAACTTGCAAATGTTGAAACAGGTTTATGCGTGGATTAAAGCAGATGCCACGGAATAGCGGTGACGTTGCTCGCGAGATGCTGCACCTTCCCGCCGCCATATACGATTATGCCCCGTTTAGCTTCTGGATGGGCTTTCAGAAAATCACGAAGAGAACGCGTGTCTTTGAAATCTAAAGAACTTGCTGACTTCACTTCTACAGGCAGCACCCTTTTGTCATGTCGAATCACAAAATCAACTTCTCTTTTTTCTTCACTTTTCATACGCCAGTAATAGAGTTCGGGATGGATGGTTTGGACTGAGGCCCATGCCAGGATCTGTTGAAAAACATGGTTCTCAAAGAAACGTCCTCGTATTTCCGATTTTTTGAGATCTTCTGGAGAGCGTAGCCCGGCCATGAAACAAGCCGTGCCGGAATCAAACCAGAAATACTTGGCTTGTTTATAGGCCCGCTCCCTTTTAGAGGAATAGCCCCGTAACTCATAAAGAAGCTGGGTATTTTTCAAAAGACTGATATGCCGGCTAACGGTGGGCCGCTCTTCGCTGCACTGTTTCGATAATTCCTCCTGCTTACTTTCCCATCCTGTCGCTTGGGCCAAAGCCTCCATCAACCGGCGGAAGTGTTCGGGATACCTAATCTTAACAAGGTCCTGTATGTCTCGCTCGATATAGGTGTCGATATATCCAGCCATTATTTCGCGTGCCGCCTTTACCTTTGATGCAAGCACAACAGCCGGAAGTCCACCGCGCCAAGTCGCATCCAAAAGATTCCCTTGATACTCTGCGTAAGCAGGTTTGATGTCCGCCCCGGAAACAGCCGCGTTTAAAAGCCCTCCGCCCAAACGCGATTGAATCTCAGCCTGTGAAAAACCTGTCATGTGAAGATAGACCGCACGGCCCGCTAAAGTCTCTCTCGGGGCTTTTCTCAAACTGACGTTTTCTGACCCGGAAAGAATGAACTTCCTTTTTCGTTTTGAGCGGTCCACGTAATATTTGACCGTCAGTAGTAAGGAGGGACAACGCTGAATCTCGTCGATAATGGTGGGGGTTTCCTCCATCA
>JAHFHD010000098.1 GCA_023247075.1 Candidatus Omnitrophota bacterium
TGTCCCAATCAAACGCAACGCCTGTTGCATCAAGAACTTTGCGTGCAACGTCTGCAAGTTCAGGTCCTGTCCCGTCTCCACGAACAAATGTCACTCTGTAAGCCATAAAAACTACCTCCTTAAAAATGTAGGGTGTGGTTCTAAGATTTCGTCCAGTGCATATGTTTAATAAAATAGCAATGTGTTTACTGTCCGGCTTGTCATTCCCGCGAAAGCGGGAATCCACAGATCATGGATTCCCGACACTTTCGGAGAAGAACGTCGAGTTCTTCCCGAAAAGTGCTCCGCGCACATCATCGTAGACGGACATCAAGTCCGTCACGATGAGTACTGGCGTATTAGCGCCGGCATGGGCGCGAGCGTAAAAGATTTCGGGAATGACAGCATAAGAAATCGTTACGCTAAACTGTTACATAGAATAGCAACACGTTCTTCAAATATCGGCAAAAATATGCAAAACTTCCGTTTCGATTTTCAAAATAAAAGCTTTCATTGCACTGGTTAGTTGAAGTTGTTATTCTAACACGTGTTCATTTCCTCAAGCAAAAAAATGGGCAAAATCCTATGAACTCAATCAAACAAGCACTTGAAGAAGCGCTTTGCCGCGGTGGAGCAATCCTCAAAAACGGTTTTGAGCAGCCAAAATCAATCCGGTACAAAAGCTCGGCAAATCTCGTCACAAAAACAGACCGGGCTCTAGAACTTGCCATTGCAAAGATTATTCGGAAAAAATTTCCGCATCACATGATTTTGGGCGAAGAAATGGGACTCAGGCAGGCAGGAAAAAGTCCGGTCGGCGCACAGGGCGCGGCTCAGCCCAAATGGATTATTGACCCGATTGACGGCACCACCAATTTTGCGCATGGCCTTCCTCTTGCCTGTGTCTCAATTGCCTTTGAATCAGAGGGTGAAATTAAATTAGGAGGCGTATTTAATCCATTAATGAATGAGCTGTTCTTAGCTGAAAAGGGACGGGGCGCCACGCTAAATGGAAAATCCATTTGCGTCTCTTCTGTTAAGACACTTAAAGAATCTCTTTTGGTCACTGGCTTTCCTTATGGCGGAAAAACCAAGATGCCCTATTACCTCAGATTTTTTGAATCCTTTACGTTTAAAACGCATGGCGTCAGGCGGCTCGGCTCGGCAGCAATTGATTTGTGTTACGTCGCATGCGGTCGTCTCGACGGCTTCTGGGAATTCAATCTGAATGTCTGGGACATAGCCGCTGGATATTTAATTCTGAAAGAAGCAGGTGGGCGCTTGACAGATTTCCACGGGAACCCAATAAACATTTATGGCAAGGAATTACTTGCTTCAAATAACCGGATTCATGGCAGCATGTTGAATGTCATCCGCAAACATTTATGATTTACACATGACTCGAGTTCTGTATTTTTTAAAGCAAACCTCCCTCTCCCCCTTCAGGGGCGAGGGAAAAAGCGCAAAATTCAAGTGTCTGTTTAGCGCTTTGAAGTGATTTTTGACTCTTTGTCATTCCCGCGAAAGCGGGAATCCAGGTTCTGGATCCCCGACACTTTCGGAGAAGAACTTCAAGTTCTTCCCGAAAAGTGCTTCGCGCACAGGCGCGAGCGTAAAAGATTTCGGGGATGACAAGCCTGCATGAACTTCAGCGGGCTAAACAATTACAAATTCAAAATATGATTCAAGAACCATTATTTATTCTGATTATTTTATTTGGCGTCACTTTTGCCGCTCAGAAAATGCCGCTTCAATTGAGTCGCACGCCGGTTTTAAAATTTCTCCCTTCTCCCATTTGGTGCTACCTACTGCCCATTCTCCTGACATCATTTGGATTCATTCCAGAAAATGCACCAGTCTATGACTTGATATCAAAACACGCCCTGCCAGCCGCCCTTCTCCTGCTACTACTTGTCACGAACCTTAAAGAGCTGAAGCGCCCGGGAAAAGCGGCGCTCTTTGCAATGGGATGTGCCACAGTTTCAGTTGTGCTTGCAGGCGTGATTTCATTTTTTGTTTACAAAAAACAAGTGGGTGTAGAAACGTGGAAGGCAATTGGCACGCTCACCGCAAGCTGGACGGGCGGAACCATTAACATGCTTTCCGTGAAGCAGGCAACCGGACTTTCGGACGGTCTTTTTTCACCGCTTTTTATTACGGACCTGACAGTCGTCTACATTTGGATGACAATTCTGATTGCCCTTTCTACTAAGCAGACCAAAATAGACCGCCTCCTTCGCGCAAAACCCATTCATCTTGAAATGACTGAACAAAGCGCAGCGCATCAAACGCTTGATGCGCCAAAGAAAAACAGCAGAATGTCCACCCCTTCGTTATTCACACTTCTTTTACTTGGATTTGGTTTGGGCGGCGCAGCTGAGTGGATTAGCACAAAAATTCCCCCCGTCGTGGCGGGGTTTAGTGCAGCAACGTGGGCGATTGTTTTGATTACAACGCTCGGACTTTTTTTGTCGTCCCAGCGTTACGCGCGCAAAGAAAGCGCAAATGCCCTTAAGGTGGGGTATTTTCTTTTGTACCTCGTTCTTGCGGCAACTGGCGCAAAAACAAAACTTTCGGCCGTCTTAAATGCCCCCATTCTTCTTTCAATGGGACTTTTCTGGGCGGCTGTGCACGCCTGCATTCTCTTTGCCTTGGGATGGACATTCAAGATTCCGTCCGCCTTGCTTGCAACTGCTTCACAAGCAAATTTGGGCGGCGTTGCCTCAGCACCGCTCGTTGCTTCAAGCTATGATGCGAAGCTGGTTCCAACCGGATTGATTCTGGCGCTTCTTGGAAATGCCTTTGGAAATTACGCAGGCATTCTCACCGCTCAATTCCTCAGTAGATTTTAATAACTTGAGTTCTATGTATGATGTCATTCTGATGGCGTAGCCTGTTCCACAAGGACTGCACCGCTTGCCCTGTGGGCAGCACCCGTAGTGCCAAAGAATCTAGCAAATGCCAGATCCTTCACTCCGTTCAGGATGACATGCGTATTTAGGTTTTAATCTTACGGCAGGAGTCTTGCGAGAACTTCTTTGAGCGCATAAAGATCAAATGGCTTTGTCATGTACGCGGCTGCGCCCATTTTGAGGCAATTACTTTGTAAATGCTCGTGAGTGGTCAGCATCACCACGGGAATTTTTTTTACGTCATCCGGCATTTCTGTTTTGAGTTTCTTTAAAGTTTCAACCCCGTCGATTCCCGGCATGGAAATATCAAGGAAAATGAGGTCGGGTTTAATTTCTGTAGCTTTTAGGCAACCTTCATTGCCATTCATCGCGTGAAACATTTCATAGCCGAACATGGCGAGGCGCAGCTCCAAAATTTCATGAACATCCCGGTCATCATCAATAATGAGAATTTTTTTTGGCATGATTTTCTTGGCCTATTTCCAGTTGCGAATCAGTTCAAGTAAAAGCCGGACACCAATTCCAGTGGCTCCCCGCGAGCGGTACGGTTTGTTTGAATCAGTCCATGCTGTGCTTGCAATGTCTAAATGTGCCCAGCGTTTGATTGGAACAAATTGTTTGAGAAACATAGCAGCCGTGATGGTGCCGCCGCCCCCGCCAGTCCCCACATTCAAAATATCTGAGTGATGTCCTTTGATTTGGTCAAAGTATTCGTCCCAAAGCGGTAGTTGCCAGCATCGCTCTCCTACTTTCTCGCCTGCCTTTTGAACACTTTCAATGAGATTTTGGTCAGTACCTAAAAGTCCGATTGCTTTGTCTGAAAGCGCCACCGTACAAGCGCCGGTCAAGGTAGCAAGATCGATAATGGCTGTTGGCTTAAAACGTTCTGAGTAAGCAAGCGCATCAGCAAGAATAAGCCTGCCTTCAGCATCTGTATTAATCACCTCGACTGATTTTCCATTATGCATTTTAACAATGTCGCCGGGCCGCTGGGCACCGCCGTCCGGCATATTTTCAACACACGGAGCAATTCCAACAATATGAAGCGCTGGTTTTAGCTCACTCACTGCCTTAAGTGTGCCGAGCACAACAGCTGCGCCAGACATGTCGTATTTCATTTTTTCCATATTTGCAGAAGGCTTGATTGAAATTCCGCCCGTGTCAAAGCACACGCCTTTTCCAATGAGGCAAAGTGTGCCGTGATTTTTATACTGGCTTCCATATTCCAAAATAATCAGATGCGGCGCTTCCTTTGAACCTTGAGACACACCGATGATTCCACCCATCTTGAGCTTTTTCATTTCACTTACGCCAAGTACTTCGCAGTGAAGATTTCCTTTTTGGGCAATTTCTTTAGCGTGACGGGCCATCTCGCGCGGCGGCATTTGATTTGCCGGTTCATTAATCAGGGTCCGGGTAAAACACACGGCGTCTGAAATAACGTGCGCGCGGTGAAGCGCTTTATCAAGCGCGGGCTTCTTTGCCTTCTTTGAATAAAGAATTTCAATTGAGCTGAGCTCCGTTTTTTCGTCTTCTTTTTTTGGAGTCAGATATTTATCAAACTGGTAGCGAGAAAGTTTCAAAATCTCTGGCAGAATTTCTGAGAGTAGGTCAAGCTGAATCGGAGCTGCCAAAAAACTTTCTGCAAGAATCCGAACTGTTTTGGCGCGGCGGCTTTTTGCAATGCAGACGACGCTTGAAATACTTTTTCTTAAGTTTTCGCGGCCCCACTTTTCATTTTTCCCGAGCCCAATCAAAACAAATTCTTTTGCAAGTTTCAGCCCCGTATTAAATGAAGAGAAAACACTTCCTTCTGAACCCAAAAATCGTCCGCTTGAAAATGCTTGCTTTGAAATCTCACTTGCCTCCCCATCAATGAGCGAGAGATTAAAAGAAGGCTGCTTCGGATGTTCAAATGACGCTGCGATGAGCAAATCGGCTTGACCTTTGGAGTCACCAGTAAAAACGTTTGTAATTTTCATTCAAATTTCTCCTGCGTCGCAACAATGTGGATTGATGGCATCATTCATAATTGCAAACCCCGAATTTTAACATGCGAAATAATAAGTGTCACTAATGCATTGTCAAGATGTCATAAGAAAATGTTTTGCGCAATTTACGCAATGTTGTAAAATTAAGCCTTCATAAGGAGTTATTGTTGCCGACATTACTGACTCAAAATGGATTTAAGTTTTTCTTCTACGCGAATGAACACGAGCCTAAACACATTCATATTATGAAAGCTGGAAAATTCGCAAAAATTGTGCTGTTGAAACTTACTGTAAAATACAGTAATTTTTCAAAATCTGATCTCCAAAAAGTAAGGGAAATAACAAAGCAGCATCAGAATGACTTTGAAAGGAAGTGAGATGAATTCTTTAGCAGGTAAATCTGTCCGCTTTGATGATCAATATCTTCATGTTGAGCTTGGGGATGGAAGAATTATCTCTACGCCAATAAATTGGTACCCACATTTAAAAAAGGCTCCTCTGAATCAACTCGCCCGCTGGAAATTCATCTGTAACAAAACCGGCATTGAGTGGCCGAACTTAGACTACCACCTCAGTATTGCTTCAATGCTCGAAGGTCTTCCAAAAAAGGCGGCTGCCTAAATATCACACCCTAAGCAGCTTGGGAGCGAAGTGCTTCCGTTTGAGCTTTTTCGGCAAGCCTGTGAAGTGTGAGCGCAAAAACGCTTAAGGCGCGCTCATTTGCAATTCGCGGGATTCCATCTTTTCCAACTTCAATTAAGTCCGCCACCTTTTCTCTCAGAAGAAAATGAAACGAAATCATCGCGATTAAAAATGCAGGGCCTAGCGGATTTTCTTGGCTGCCTGCCGCTTTTGATCCATCCGCAAGCGTGTCTACACTAAAAAGTTGAACGGCTTTGCCAAAACGGCCCAATACTTCCTCAGGCGCCCCTACGAGAACATATTGATTTTGATTTTGAAAGGCAGCGGAAGTAATTTTGACTTGGCTCCTCATCCGTGCGCTGTTTTTTCGGTTTCCGAGCGAGCGGTTACGGAATCGTTCTAAAGTCTGGCCCGCCTCTAAGTCGCCTGAAGTCATAATATCCGCTTCCAAGCCAATCGAATCTTTGAATATAGAACCGCCGCCAAGCGCCTCTCCAAGCGCTTGAAGCTCGGCTTCACGGACGCGCGCGCCGGCCTTTAGAATCCAATCCGACAACACAAATGCAAGCTTTTGGCCAAATCTTCCGTCATTGCGAGAAGCTCCGAAGGAGCGACGAAGCAATCTAAGATCTGAGATTGCTTCGGCACCGCTTGGATCGTTGCCTCGCAATGACAGAGAAACTTGCCCAAGCGCAGCTTCAAAATCTGCTTGAAGAGCAAGCGAGCGGTCTGCCACGTCCTCTGTAATGTCATCCTGAGGGAGCGAAGCGACCGAAGGATCTAGCGATTCACTAGATCCTTCAGCCTTTTCTTGCACCGCCGGCTTCAGGATGACATCTTCTCTCACTATTTCTTTCAATTGTTCGCTCAACTCGTGAATGCTTTTTTCATACCCATCAATTTTCACAAACGGCATCCCGTAATCTGAAAACAATTCCAAAAGATTTTCTGAGTCGATGGTTTGATCTTGAATCAAAACCAGAATCCGATTTTCAATATCTTCCTGCGCCGCGCGAAGTTTAGTGCGGTGCGCTTCAAATCTGCCGCGAAGTTCGGTGCGGGAGGCCGCAGGAGCTTCCTCCGCTTCTCTCACCTCTGACCGATAGGCGTAATCCCTTTGGTCCTTTCGGTCTCTGGTTTTATTCGGTTCCAGTTTCTTTTCTTTAACAAGGAGCGCTCTTGGTTTGAGTAAATCAAGTCTAAGATTGCCTCCTGCGTCAATAGCATTCATCAGGTGAAGGGTGTTATTCATTTCGGGGTCATTACTCTCTAAGCCTAATTGATAAGTCCATTCATCCGCGCGGCGGTTGAGGCTTTGAGAAGGCCTTCCCACGTTAATCTTCACCGCTCCTTTAAAGCCTTTTAGAATTTCCCGGTCATTTTCTCTTGATCCCCCTTCATTTCCCACAATCATCAAGCGATCGACTAAGACTTCTTCCTCACGCATAAACTCCCGAACTGAATCTGCCTTGTGGCTTAAGCTTAAGGCAATGTGATGATTCCCAAGCAAATAGATCCTTGGAGAAGTTCCAGTTTCTGCTTGGATGTTTTTTTCAAGAAGCGCAATTAAATCTCTTCTTGCTTGTCTGGAATCCGGAGCGCTTTTTAAATGGTCCTTGAGGCTTACGCTCACTCGGTAGTCTGTGGAATCAAATTGAAACCCTTTGATTCCTTGATCAATCAAGGTTTCTGCCACGAATTCTGTGATTTGCTTTTTTGTTTCTGAATCGATCTTCACGTCTTTCGTGACAGACTTTTCGCCATTTTGATCAAACTTCCAGACAGTATTGCCGCCGTTCAAGCGAACAGATAAGTTCTGCTTGAGCGGGTTGGGAATGTGGTTTAAAAGTCTTCCTTCAAGGTTATGAGCTTCGGTGTCATCTGTGACAATGGTGATTTTCTTCCCAAGCGAAAGAAGCATTTGAAGTTTTGAAAGAATAACTTCAGGCGCCCGGCCTTTTAACTGCGCTAAGGTGCCGGTGAGGTCAAAAACATAGGCATCGATTGGTCTCACTTCAATCGATTGGGAAAGAGAACGAGCGCCTGGTTCCTTTTCTTTTAAAACGTCTTCAAGCAATTCGTAGAAATAATATTCCGCCGCTTGAGCGTATTTTTTGCTGGGAACCAGTCCGTAGCCGGGTTCATAGCCGAGGTGAAATTGCTTGAAGTGATCTCGATCATCAAAAAAGGCGGAAATATTCTCCGCGCCAATCCAGGTTTGGATTTCCTTTGGAATGGTGGGGTCACTAGGATCGGCTAAGGGGTGAAGGGGGCTCTCCACTGCGGACTCAATCATAATCACATTGGGTCGATCTAAATCGCTTTCCAAATTCAAAATGGGGGGCGCTCTGTCTTGGCGAATGCTATTTCGTTCTGAAAACTTAAGCATCCCGTCTTGAGAATGAAAGGCGGGCGTCCAAAAGCGCATTTGATACGCTTCACTGGTTCTTGGCAAAGCGCTAGTGACATTTTTAATCTGGTTCACCAAAGATTGATATTTCTCTTGTTTTCCCAATTCGTCTAAGAAAGCTTTATCCTTTTGAAAGTCTTCAGGATTGAGTTGATTTGGATGGAGTACATCAGAAAGAGCAATAAACCAGTTTCGATAACCCTGATAAGCATCTGGGAAACGAGGATCCTGGCGGTTAAATTGCTGGATTTTTTTGTAATCCACTGAATAGGATCCATCCACAACCAAGACATTCGGTTTCTCGGCTGCAAAATACAGAATTTCATCTTCGGTGAATAAGGCGTGACTCTCAAAATCAAGCACGTAAGGATTTCCGTGGCTTTCGCTAGAACCAATCTTGGTTTCAATCACGCGGATTCCTTGTGCGGCAAGCCACCCCCGAATGGGCGAAAGGGCAACGGTTCCGTAGCTTTTATTTGCGACGATTACCAATTCTCTTGCTCTGCCTTTTTTCTTTAGTTCAGCTTGAATCGCTTGAATCTGCATCTTCAATCGATAACCTTCGTAGGCAAGCGCTTTTAACTGCGGCTTATGCTCCTCTTGGATGAAATGGTCTTCGGCAAGCCCGCCTTTGA
>JAHFHD010000099.1:0-5061 GCA_023247075.1 Candidatus Omnitrophota bacterium
AACTTTCGGGAATGGACTTGTCCCGGAATACGAGCACAGCTGTTTAACACCAGGACGCGCAATCTTGTCATGGATTTTGCCGTAGAAGGAGATGAATTGAGCACGCACATTTTGAATGCTGTTTCGCCGGCTTTCACCTGTAGTTTTCCTTTTGCAGAGATGATTGTTGACCGAATCGTTATTTAATAATTAAAGTGAACCTATGAATCCTTCTGAAGAACGCTACTTGAACCGTGAATTAAGCTGGCTTGAATTTAATTCCCGCGTCTTGGGCGAGGCAATGAGTCCGAGTAATCTGCTTCTTGACCGCTTGAAATTTTTAGGGATTGTCAGTTCCAATCTCGACGAATTTTTCATGGTGCGCGTCGCCGCTCTTGAGCCAAATCCAAAACTTGCAAAGGAAGTTCGTGCTAAAGCGTATCAACTGATAGAAAGTCAGAATCAGTATTTTTCAAAAATTATGATTCCAGAACTTGAAGCTGCGCAAATGGTTCAGGTCCCGATTCAAAATTTGGCGGAAAGCCAATTTGCCTTCATTAAGTCTTTCTTTTTCAAGGAGCTATTTCCGGTTTTGACACCCATCGCTGTCTTTGAAGACAAGCCCGCGCCGCTTTTAATGAATCTTAGTATTTACATTTTGGTTGCACTGGTTCTTTCCTCCAAACCCGGCGAAAGAAAATATGCGCTGGTTGAAGTCCCTAAAAATTTCCCGAGAATGATTTCTTTGCCTTCAGAAAAAGGGTACCAGTTTGTGCTGCTTGAGAATTTAATTTCTTGTTTTGCGAAAGAATTATTTTTGGGTTATGAAATTGTGAGCAAAGGCCTGATTCGATTGACCCGTGCTGCCGAAATGACATTTAACGAAGAGTCGGATGAAGATTTTGCCCAGGTAATGGCCGAAGCGCTTAAGAAGAGAAGGCAAAACAATGTGGTGCGCGCTGAAGCGGTGGCAGAAGACGCGCAGGCGCTTGCTTTCTTAAAGAAAAAGCTCGAGATGGAAGACGAGCAGATTTATTCGATTGGTGCTTCCTGGCTTGATTTAAAAGGCGTTTCCCAGCTCGCATATCAACCGCTATTTCCTGAATTGAAACGCCCGCTTTGGCAGCCGAGACCGGCGCCAAAATTTGAAGACCCAAAAGATTTGTGGGAGACAATTAAGCAGGGAGATATTTGGCTTCATCACCCTTACGAATCATTTGAAGCGGTTGAGCGGTTTATTGCGCTTGCGGCCTCAGACCCAGACGTGCTTGCAATCAAACAAACCCTTTACCGGGTCGGGCAGGATTCTGAAATTGCGCATTTGCTTGAACGCGCCGCTGAAAATGGAAAGCATGTCACCGTTTTAGTTGAGCTGAAAGCGCGCTTTGACGAAGAGAAAAATATTTCATGGGCGAGGCGCCTTGAAAATGCCGGAGCAAGTGTGATTTACGGAGTCGCTGGATTCAAAACACATGCCAAAGCCTGCCTCGTTGTCCGCAGGGAGCCGGAGGGGATTAAGCGGTATCTCCACTTTTCAACCGGAAATTACAATGAAAAAACAGCACAGATTTATTCTGACATCGGCTATTTTACGGCCAACGAAGAACTCGCCCATGATTTAACTATTTTTTTCAATATGATTACGGGTTTTTCTCAGCCAATGTCGCTTTCTAAATTAGTCGTGGCGCCTTACGGACTTCGTCAAAGACTTCAGCGATTAATCAAGCGAGAGACGCTCCGGTCTATTAAAGAAAAACCAGGGCTGATTATGGCGAAGATGAATTCACTCGTTGACCCTGAAATTATCGAGTCGCTTTATGAAGCGTCTCGCGCGGGTGTGGTAGTAAAATTAAATGTCCGAGGGATTTGCTGTCTGAAGCCGGGAGTCAAGGGCTTTAGTGAAAATATTGAAGTGGTGAGCATTGTTGACATGTTTTTAGAGCATTCCCGGGTTTTTTATTTTTTAAATGGCGGTGAGGACGAAATTTATTTGTCGAGCGCCGACTGGATGCCGAGAAATTTGAATCAACGAATTGAGCTGATGGTCCCGATTGAACATCCCAAAAATAAAAAAGAACTAAAAGAACTCCTCAAACTTTATTTTAAGGACAATGTCAAATCGTGGCGGCTGCTTCAAAGTGGAAGTTATGAGCGCCTCGCAGGGACATCGCAAGAGAAAGCGTTTCGCGTTCAGGAATATTTGTGCCAGCAGGCAATGCAATTGACCGAGCAAAAGCGAAAGGTATTACCTCAGGAACTCAAGCCCAAAAAGCCTCAGTAAGGTTTGTAGAGATGCATGGCCGTGTCAAACTTTGGAGAAGAAGAAGGTTTGAGCGGAGTCTCATTCACAAGTTTTCTCGCCAACCGTTTGAAAGATGTTTCACTTCCTTTTACAAATTCAAATTCAATTTCCTGTATGTTGCGTTTTCTTTTTCCGCGGTTTAATTGAACGCGGTCAAGCGATGCTTCGGCCACAGTTCCATCTGCGAGAAAAATAGGAACAATCAGTCGGTGATTGGTGAGTCGGAATAGCAAAACGGGTGAGATGGTGCCCAAACGTGGCGAGAGGATTTTTTTAATTAGTTGAAGCTCACTGTTTAAACTCAGTTGCCCGCGCCCCGCCTTTTTAAGTACCCAGGTTTCTTCATTTCGGTGAACCATTTCTTTTGTCCGTGACAAATTAGTTTTGAGCGTCAATTCGCAAGCAGCACCGGTTTTGCGTATTCTGCATTTGATTCCTTTGGCAAGAAGGTCAAAGGCGGGGGAATCGTAGTAGGTGTCGCGAAGAATAACATTTCGCTTTAGGCCAAGGCGGGCTCCCAGTCGCTTTACATTTTGAAGAAGCGCTTCAAATGTTTTTGGGGAGGGTGCGGCCCACTTAAACTCAATTTCAGATTTTGTATTTTTTCGTCTGTGCTGTAGCATCATGAATCAATTCATCTCAAAGAATACACATGTTTTTAGGGTTCGTCATGATTTTTTCTTTTGCTTCAATACTTCCTTCATCTAGGACAACAAAACTCTCCAGAGATTTTGAAATTGACCAAAGTACGCTGAAGCGTTCATTCAGGCTATTTAGACTTTGTCTAAAAGGTGCCCGCGGGCACCTTTTCTTGAATGTGAACCGCTCATAATGACGACTACATTAGTGGTGAACACTCCAAAACAAATATAATTCCCGGCTATTTCTGCTGAATTGACACTCAAAATTGTTACTGTTAAGATGCCCCATCAGTAAGGAGATGAACCTGTGGGTTTCCATAAAATCGAAGAGCTGATTGAAGACTTTTCAAAGGGGAAACTCGTCATTTTGGTCGATGACGAATCCCGTGAGAATGAGGGCGATTTGATGCTTGCTGCCCAATTTGTCACGCCTGAGAAAATCAACTTTATGATTAAAGAGGCCCGCGGTCTGATTTGCACTCCTTTGTCTGATGAGCGGCTATTTCAATTGGGTTTAAAAGATATGGTTCAGCCGGCCCAGGATTCTATGAAAACAGCATTTACCATTTCAGTGGACGCTTGGCGCGGGGTCACAACCGGCATCTCTGCGTTTGACCGCGCTAGAACTATTGAAGTACTGGCTGACCCAAAGTCAACTCCGCAGGATTTGGCAACACCGGGTCACATTTTTCCACTCCGCGCAAAATCTGGCGGCGTGCTTATCAGAGCAGGGCACACCGAAGCTGCTATTGATATGGCAAGGCTTGGGGGACTATTATCCTGCGGCGTGATTTGTGAAATTATGAATGACGACGGCACGATGTCGCGGCTTCCGGAATTAATGAAATTTTCAAAGCGACACGGAATCAAAATTGGCACCATTCAATCCTTGATTGAGCATCGCCGGAAATTTGATAAATTGGTTGAAAAAATTTCAGAAGCAAAACTTCCCACAAACACCGGTGAATGGACGCTCAAACTGTACCGCTCCCAAATTGACGGACTTGAACACATTGCGCTTTCAAAAGGTGAAATTTCAGAATCACCCACACTTGTACGCGTTCATTCTGAATGTTTGACGAGCGAGGTGTTCGGCTCTCTGCGCTGCGACTGTAAAGAGCAGCTTGACGCCGCAATGAATATGATTGAGCAGGAAGGCAAGGGAGTGCTTCTATATATACGGCAGGAAGGGCGCGGGATTGGCCTCGCCAACAAATTAAAAGCTTATCAACTTCAGGACAAGGGCCTCGACACTGTTGAAGCAAATGAGGAATTAGGTTTCAAACCAGATCTTCGTGAATATGGCACTGGCGCCCAAATTTTAAAAGACCTGGGGCTTTGCAATATTCGGCTCCTTACCAATAATCCCAGAAAAATTGTCGGCCTTGAAGGTCACGGCCTCAAAGTGGTTGAGCGAATTCAACTTGAGACAAAACCGCATCAATTCAATGAGCGTTATCTGAAGGCAAAAAAGGACAAGCTGGGGCATTTATTTAGCTCTGACATTTTATGGCACAAATAGTCGAAGGTGTTTTTGACGGTCGCGGACTTCAAATTGGAATTGTGGTTTCCCGCTTTAATGAGTTCATCACCAAGCTTCTTTTAGAGGGTACGCTTAATGAGCTCAGACGCTCAGGCGTCAGTGAATCGGCAATCACGGTTGTCTGGGTTCCAGGCGCTTATGAAATTCCTCTAGTCGCAAGTGAGTTAAGTGAATCAGGCAAGTTGAATGGACTCATCGTGCTTGGATGTATTGTTCGCGGTGAGACTTCACACTATGAACACATGACTCAAAGTGTGAGCGATGAAATTCAAAAAGTTTCGATTCACTACAAAATTCCGGTCGGATTCGGGATTTTAACAGTGGAAAATATGGAGCAGGCAATGAGCCGCGCAGGTGGAAAAATGGGCAATCGAGGCCGGGACGCAGCCCGCACAACGCTTGAGATGGTTCACGTGCTTGAAGGTGTGCGCGAACTTGGGCGTAAAGAACAATTGATTCGAGATTCTTTTTCGTTTTAACCTGTTTGAGTTTTAAAGTTTATGCGACACCTGCCTGTGAAACGGCACTACTTCGCTGTGTCATCCTGAGCCCGCAGGGCGAAGGATCTAGCGTTTTCTAGATTCTTCGGGCTTCGC
>JAHFHD010000099.1:5161-8495 GCA_023247075.1 Candidatus Omnitrophota bacterium
TTAACCTGTTTGAGTTTTAAAGTTTATGCGACACCTGCCTGTGAAACGGCACTACTTCGCTGTGTCATCCTGAGCCCGCAGGGCGAAGGATCTAGCGTTTTCTAGATTCTTCGGGCTTCGCCCCACAAATTATATTTGTGGGGCTTCGCTCAGAATGACATCAAAATATAAAATTAAGCTTTTAAATTGTAATTGCTCTTTTGAGTTTAAACTATGCGTAAGCGGACTCTGGCACGGGAATACGTGCTTAAAATTTTGTACCAATTTGAAATGAGCCAAGCCCCGCTTGAGGAAGTGCTGACTCAGTTTTGGTCCTGGAATCAAGCGCATCCGGAAGTCCGCGAGTTCACTGAACGCATTGTGCGCGGCACGAGTGAGCATTTAACCGAAATTGACCAGAAAATTGTCCAATACACCGAGAACTGGCAGCTTCACCGAATGGCTGTTCTCGACCGCAACATTCTCCGGTACTCAGTTTACGAACTTTTGTTTGTAGATGAAATCCCGCCAAAAGTTACAATTAATGAAGCTGTCGACATTGCAAAAAAATATTCCCAGGACGACGCCGGAAAATTTGTGAACGGCATACTCGACAAAATTAATCACTCCGAATCAATTGAACTCAAAAAAAGCGGCGGGAAATCTGAAGCCGGTCACTCCATAAAACCACCTTTAGAGAATGATGAAAATGATTGAGGTCGAATTATGCGGGCGCATCCCATTTGATGCGGTTGTTTTTCATGTCATCCTGAGCCCTTCGCTGTGTCATCCTGAACGAAGTGAAGGATCTAGCGCTCAGGGTAAACTCCGCGAAGGATCTAAGTTCGCTAGATTCTTCGGCTCCGCCTCAGAATGACACACCGGATGAAGTGGGATGCACCCAAATTATGCTAAGCACCTTGTCCCTTTAAAAAATGAGCTTACAATGATTGATGAGACAAGGCACTTGAGTATTAACGATTAATGAAAAAAATGTCACGCTTTATGAACGCTACGGGCATAGACCAAAAGTATTTACGCCTTGCCTTAAAGTTTGCAGAAAAAGGAAGAGGTCGAGTCAGTCCAAATCCAACCGTAGGCGCTTGCATTGTCAAAAATAACCGCCTAATTTCTTCAGGTTACCACGAGTATTTTGGCGGTCCACATGCCGAGATGAATGCGATGCAGAAAGCAGGAAGCGCTGCTTGCGGCGCAACACTTTATGTCACGCTTGAGCCATGCTCCACTTACGGAAAAACTCCGCCTTGTGTGGACGCGATTTGCAAAGCGCGTTTCAAGCGCGTGGTGATTGGAACTAAAGACCCCAATCCAATTCACACTGGCCGGAGTGTTCGCATTTTGTCTCAAAATAGAATTGCAACAAAAGTGAATGTGTTAAAGAGCGAAGCAGAAGCTCAAATAGAAGCTTATGCGAAGTGGATTCAAACCAAGAGGCCTTTTGTGACGCTTAAGATGGCCCAAAGTTTGGATGGGAAAATTGCATCACGAACTGGTGAAAGCCGCTGGATCTCAGGTGAACCAGCGCGCGCGTGGGTTCATAAGTTGCGTCGTTCTTCCGATGCGGTGCTCGTGGGAAAAAATACAATTACAAAGGACAATTCACGCTTGACCGTGCATGTCAGTGCCAAAAAGAAAATCAAGAATCCCTGGCGCATTGTGCTGGACGCTCAAGGTTCTGTTTCTCCGGCAGCAAGAGTTTTTCGTTTAGGTGGACCTACCATTCTCGCTTGTTCTCAAAACTCATTTCAAAAAGTAACTCAAAAATTTAAGAATACAGCAGTGACGATTTTACCGCTGCCGCTTAAACATAAAATGCTCGACCTTCGCGTTCTACTCAAGCAACTTGGGGAAATGGGAATCAGTTCTTTATTGGTTGAAGGGGGTGGTGAAGTTGCAGCTAGTTTTTTAAATGAGAAACTCGTGGACAAAGTGGTCTGGATTGTTGCGCCTTTATTGATTGGCGGGCGCAGTGCTAAAACCTCTGTTGAGGGCGAAGGGGTGAAAATTCTTGCCAAGGCCCCCAGAGTTTTGATTGAGCGATTTCGCCGGCTCGGAAACGATTTTCTTTTTGAAGGCCGTTTAGCAGGCGCTTGATGTTCTCAGGGATTGTAGAGGGAGAGGGAACAGTTGTTCGCAAAGAAAAAATTAAAACGGGACTTCTGCTTACGATTTCCACAAATATATTGGACAAACCCTTGAAACTTGGCGAAAGCATTTGTGTCAGTGGCGTGTGTTTGACTGTAGTTCGTCGCCCACTTAAAAATCGCTTTTGTGTGGAACTGGTTCCGGCAACGATTCGCCAAACCACATTTCAGAATTTAGGTGCAAACAAAATGGTTAATTTGGAACGCTCGCTCAAATGGGGA
The DNA here is from genome assembly GCA_023247075.1 of Candidatus Omnitrophota bacterium. GTDB lineage: Bacteria > Omnitrophota > Omnitrophia > Omnitrophales > Danuiimicrobiaceae > JAHFHD01. The sequence goes on from JAHFHD010000099.1 coordinate 7,528, forward strand.
GACCGCTTAAGCGGGCATTTTGTAATGGGTCACGTGGATGGGGTGGGAAAAATTATTCGAAGACAGAGTCAGGGAAAAAATTTGGTTTTTGATATTGAAGCGCCAAAGGAAATTGAACGTTATTTGGTGTCAAAAGGTTCAATTGCAGTAGACGGTGTGAGTCTGACCATTCAGCACGCAAAAGGAAAGCGCTTTCAGGTGAGCGTGATTCCGCATTCAGCGGGCAATACGAGCCTTGGAAGAAAAATGCAAGGCAGCGAAGTTAATTTGGAAGCGGACATACTGGCAAAACATCTTGACCGGTTTATGACCAAGCAAAATCGGTTGAGACAAACTAAAAAGAGGTGAATCGTGAAAACAAAAATTACTTGGCCGGCTTTTTTGACTCTTTCTATGGTTGGGTTTTTTTTATTGGGAGGATTGAGAACTCCTAAGCTTCTAGCGACTGAGGAAGCTACCCCTGCCAAGGTTCAAGAAAAAAGCGTGAACGCTAACAGCATGCTTGACCGTTTGGGTAGCGGATTTTCGCATATTGTTTACGGGCTTTTTGAGATTCCCTACCAATTGAAGGAAGAGATGAAGGTGACAGACCCGGTCCGTGGTTTTGTTCCGGGGGTAATCAAAGGGGTGGGTTGGACGGTTGCGCGGGAAGCAGTCGGTATTTTTGAAGTTGTGACATTTTATCGCCCACACAAGGAACTTCTCAAAGAAGCAAATTCCGACTGGCTTTATATTTAATAACTCGAGTTCTGCACTTTTTCAGGATTTAACTCCCTCTCCCTCGCGAAGCAGAGGGAGAGAGTTGGGGTGAGGGTGGACGACCGCGTTAGCCAATTTCCCCCTCACCCTAGCCCTCTCCCCCATAGGGGGCGAGGGGAAAATATGCAGAACTCGAGTTAGTAACTGAATCTTTGTAAAACAAAGAACCCCCTCAACCCTATCTTTGGTAAAGAGAGAGGGGGGGGGAG
>JAHFHD010000028.1 GCA_023247075.1 Candidatus Omnitrophota bacterium
TGCCACAAGTTCACGGACACCCGTGCTGTTTAATTTTTTCGCAACGGTCATGTAAGTGGCTTCAAGTGTATTGTCATCATGCGTGGCTTCAGCCCATGCTTGAACCGCGCTTTGAGCATTTCCTTTATTAAGCGCATTTGCAAAATTAACCCGTTCCACCAAAGGATTAATCACATGGGTTCTTAAAAGTTCTGGGTCATATCCGATGGATTTTACATAGGCAGGAGAGCCCCCATCCGGAGGACGCACTTCACGCGCCACAAGCGTCACAAGTGAAGTTTCATGAACAATAATTCCTTTCGCTTCCAGATAAGCGCGGTCTTCAGGTCGCATTACAAACGCACCGCGAGTTTCTTTGTCAGTACTGAACGTACCGGGAAAGTTGTCGTGTTCGTTTGTTCTTTGCCTAATTTCAAACAGAGTATTTGCAAGATAATCAAGAAGCGTGACACCCGATTGAGTTCCGGAGGGATTGAGCATAAAAAGCGCGGCGTAATATTCGGCCGGCGGATGGTCGCCAGATGTAAAAAGATGCTCTTCCAAACCATTTTGAACTAGAAAGTCATGAATTAATTTTTGAGTAACACTCAGTTTTAAATCAATGGTTGCGCCTGGATTTTGACCCAGATAAGTTCTAATGGTATCGCGCGGATTGGCGCTTCGGCCAAAGGGATCTGCTTTATTTAATAGGGTCACGGCATCATTTGATCCTATTGTGATGTAATCAAAAAAATCTTCAATTTTTGCATTGGGGTCACCCACCGCTTTGCGAAGCAGTTTTTCATAAAAGAGAATGAGTTCTGTAACGGTCATATTGGGCGCTTCATTCGTCAGAGTGGGATTTAAAATGAGAACCCGTGGAATATCCTTCCGATCTCTCAGTCCTTTTGCAACTTCAGGGTAAAGAAAAGCGGGTCCGATAGACGTCACGGGACTCCCGGTAGTCACCACAATAGCATCGGAAGCACCTTGAATCGCTCCTAAGGCGGATCTACTTGCTTCTGCAGGCCCCTCTGAAATAAGCTCCAAATTTACAATTTTTGCTCCATTGGGATTTGGCCATGAACCAATAGCAGATTCACCCGTCAACTGAGTTCCGTCATCATAAGTCGCTCTTAGAACGCCGGCTTTGGAACTAATGGGGGTGTCAATTGCGGTACCTGAAATATTAAGAAGGTCTGTGTATTCATAGAATGCCCGCTCTAAACCCGCAGGATCAGTACGCCATGAGCCATCAGGATTCTGGACGTAATATCCATTCTTTGCTTTGAGCCCTTCAAAAATTAAATTTTTCTCACTGTTCCCCGCGATATCAACCTTAAGACCCTTGGCCGTGCTAAAAAATTGGTCAAAGATCCTGGCGATTTCTGAAAGATGCGCGACAAACATGGGGAAATCAGCTTCAACCTGTGAGCTTGAGCCCGCAAAGAATCCCTCAAGAAATGGTTTGATAAATTGACTTAAAATCGTGGAACTTGGCACATCGCTTTGGATGCGAAAATTAAGAACTAATTTTTTATCTTCACTGGCCAAAGCTTCCAAAAGTGCGGTGACGTGGTCGCCGTTTGTATTCGGCAGTTTGATTTTAAATCTCTGAGCGAGAATTTTAAGAATTTCGCCTGAACTCCCGCCGTCATCGGTAACGTTTTGAACCGTCGCAAAAGTGGACCCTTGTTCGGCAATGGCCTGAAGTATCGTTTGAGCGGCAGTTCCTCCAGTGATTAACGCAATCCTGACATTTTGAGGCTCAAGTTTTGGGCCTCTTCTTGCTTCACTGTCATTTTCGTTTTCTTTTGTTTTGTCCCTAAAAACTTGAGAGAAGTTAATCCCCTGACTTTTCGCTGAAGCTGAAGCAGCCGTAAGAAGTGCAAGACGATCATTGCGATAAATTTGAGACATCTCTTGAAACGTTCGTGACGTAACAGCCTTGCAATAATTAAGCAGCTCGCGAGGGGTTAGGCTCTCACCTGAAAAATGCTCGTATCGACCTGCTTCAACAATCCATTGCCCGACAAGTCGTCCTGCGTCTGGGGCCCTGCGTGCCGCTACTTCGATTCCCGCAAGTCGAGAAGCTTCTTCAAGAACAGTTTCCATTGGAGAAGCCATTTCCTCAAATTCTTTGTAATGAGCCACCACAAAGTTTGCAATCCGTTCCTCACCCAGGGAAGTCACTGTTCCGGAAGTAGGATTGTAGAGGTTAACTTCTGAAGCAAATGCTTTGGCAAGGTCGAGAAGTTCATCAATGACAACATTGTCGAGGCTAAGGCCGCGTTCCGTCAGATGAGCTTTAAAATTATTTTTGATTTCGTCAAGGCGCGTGGGATTATTCCGGTGAAGATTAACGTAATAAAGAAGTTCTGCTGTGACCGCATCAATTTCATCAAGGTAATGCGTAACTCTGTCATTCCCGCGAAAGCGGGAATCCAGATTTGGGTCCCCGATTAAAGCATTCGGGGATGACACGAGAGTGTGATGCGCGAGATGCAGCGCATACCCTTCAAAAATATCAATGACCCACTGAGGCGGGTCTGTCCCGGTTGGAAAATCAAGCAGGAGCAGATTGACAAAAATTTTACCATCCGAAGTTAAAATTCCACGGCCAAAATCATGCGAAAACACCACATTGTCACCAAATACAGCTCTTAAATTATCCGAACCGCGGCTTAAAATTTTGTCTAAATTGCTTTTGGCATCCTGGTAAGACTTTAGATTTTTGACGCCAGAAATTGTTTCACCTCTTAAACCTAAATCACTGCTGCTCGTCACCGTATTCGTCTGTGCTGCCGGCACCGCTTCACTGGAGGTTAATTCTTGATTGCCGAGCCCAAGCCCCATTGCATCGGAGTGGCCTGACGGTTCTCCGGAATTGTCCGTAAAACCCAGATTTTTGATTGCTTGCTTGAGAAACCCAATCGCTCCCGGGCCGATTCTTGAAAAGAAAGCATGATTTAAATTCGTGAAGTCCAGGGATGCTCTAGGATTTGCCAATCCAACCACAACAAGTTCCCAAATCTGATTTTGAGCTTCACCCACTTGACCTATTAAATTCAAAAGCTGCATTCCATCCCTCCCGGCTCTGTCCTGAAGTGCAGCATAATTTTGAACCAATCCCGTTTCAAATTGGTTCAATTGATTCATTAAAGCAAAACATCCTCTTCCGAATAGGACTTCAATGCGTGTTTGACTCACCCAACCTTGATCCATGGCATATTTTAAAGCTTGAAAACCAATTTGAAGAGAAACGCTGTCTAAATGAGTGACAGGTTCACCAACCGCTAATTGCTCTGCAGCATCCTCTAAAATAATTAAATGTTGAATAGCTTGACTATAAACTGCTGTACCCGTTGCTATTCTCTCCCGCTCTTCAATATCTCTAGCTAGATTGTGAATACCCTCCGGGGGATCCTGCTGCGCACTTGCCTGCGTGATTAATTCCTTTAGCACATCCGGCTGCTCAACATCTTCAGATCGAACCATTTTGAGAAGATTTAAAACAATAGCTTGAGTGGCGGGCGCTAGAGTTCCGAGCTCACTAGGCATATTCGTTTTCATTCCCGATGTTAGTGCAGTTCGTACCAGTTGGAGAACACTGGTAATTTTTGTTGCGGCAAGTCCTTTGCTTCTCAGCTCTCTAATTCCAGCTTGAAGTTCCGGATAATTTCTTTCCACATAAGCAAGCGCAATCTGTATTTGTTTCTCTGAATCACCGCGAGCTTGGTCAAAAGCCTGAAGAAATTGAAGTCCTTCATGAGCGCGTCCCGCTCTTTCATCAATACGGTTGTTCTCATCTTCAAGCACGCCGTACACTTCACCCTTCATAGTCGTGGTGTAGGTGCTCGAAAATAAAACAGCGCTTCCGATTTGGGCCGCAACTTCAATCAACGCATCATAAGCATTCGAAGAAATATTTTTTTGAATGCTTGCTTTTATCGCCGCTTGAATAGGACTCAATTCAGAATCTGTTTGATGCTGCAAGAGACCATGGAAAACAAGCTCATGGTAAAGAGCGTTTGTCAAAAGCGCTGGGCTTAAGACTCCTTCTGCATCAATCTCAATTACAAGACGGCCGCCCGATTCCCTTGTGATGGTTGCAAGGTCTCCTTGTTTGTTACTCACGAGCCTCACTTCAAAATTATTTGGAAGACCGGGAATCAATTGAATGAGCGAATCCAGCGTTTGCTGCACAAGTTGAGTGCGCCCTGTTTCTTCTAACTGTGTTCTTACCGCGTCAAACTGAACATACGCTTGTTGAATTACTTCGGATTTTGTCTCAGACGTCCAATTGCCATCTTGAGCCCGCGCGAGTGTCATCACCGTTTGTTTTGGACCGGTAGGATTGCGCAGTTCAAAACCGCTGCGATTGGTCACAACCTTGGCAAGGTCTGGAATCATGACTGAAGTGAGCGTCTTTAAGGCTTGAGTGGATGAAGCGCTGCCAATCAGAAAATTAGGGTAAAGCTTTTTATTCTGAATCATCCAGTTCATCCAATTCATGAAATCCTGCGTGGAATTCATGGCAACATATGTAGAGCTTCCTGGGCTTGCGCCTTGAATCGGTAAATTAATGGCTTTGGAAAGCAGTCCTTCACCGTCAGGGGCTTTAAGCTGAGTGAATTCATTCATCGCGGCCTGGGCGTCAGCGTCCCCTAACGCGAGATCGCCGAGAAACTCTGAAAGTGACGCCCAGCCCTCAGCGTGATTTGGACGGGACACTTTTAAAATTGGGTGGTCATTCATCACGGTATTAAGATTCATAAATTGTAAATAAGGCACGGTAAATCGCCCCATCATATTGATGTCTTCTGCGGTGTAAAAACTTTTGTCCGCTTTAGGCTTCCCTTTGATTTGACCTGTGGTGAGATTTGAATCGGTCACATGCTGAGCCACAAGCATCGCATTCCCAATAAAGTTAGAATCCGGTACTGTAATCACCACGTCCCCATATTGTTCGGCGATTGCCCGTTTGCTCTCAGGCACCATGTACACAATCAACCCCTGACCCACTGGAATCCGCTCGCGCATAAGCTTGTACTTCGCGAGCGTTTCATCATCCAATTGCGTTTTGGTGTCTTTAATGAAGAGCACTGGCTTTTGCACATTTGTAACACCTTGAGCCGTTCTGGCTTGCGTCAGTTCATTTTTCAGGATGCGGTTCACAAGCATTCTCTCGGTAAAATCATAGTGCGGAGTTGAAATAAAAATGTCATTCACATTCATAACAGGAGATGGAGAATTGGTTCTGGTGTCCCTCAACCTTTGATATTCTTCATCCGTCCTCGGAGTGTAATTTCCTTCCTGACCAATCACAACAACCAGACCCGGCTGTAAAGCATTTTCACCCTCATAAACAAATTTAAATTTAGCGGCGAGACGGGGAAGAATTTCCTCGATGGTTTTTAACACATCCTGGGAATCGCCTGTGCCAAGCGGAGGCGCGTGAATAATGTCCACAAAACCGACATTGGCTTGGGCATAACCGCCGTGCTTCTTTTCTGAAATTTCATCCGATGAGCCGATTTGAAGCGATTCGGCAAAAAGAGCGTGCTGAAGCTGCCTTGCGAGTGCAGCGTCGGCTCCTTTGCCATCCACAAAGAGGCTGAGCTTGTCCCATCCGTATTGATTTCCAAATTCAATGAGACGTCTTAGGGCGACTTGATTTCCTGTACCTTCAGTACTAAAACTTGAAATGACTTGATTAATTCCGTTGTTCGCGACTACGTTCAATTGATCAAGTACCGCTGCACGCAGTGAAGGCGATTCGTTCGTGTACCCTGCTCTGCCGCGCGCTGCAAGCACACGGAGTAAAAAGAGTTCACTCACCACGCGGGTGCCTACTTCAAGGTCTTCACCCTGCACTTGAAGCGTTCCTCCTCCTTCATTAAACTCAGAAAGATTTTGACTTGATTCTCCGCCAATCACAACGACTCGAGCGCCTCTTGCGCGTGCATTTCTTAAAGCGTTTAATTCTTGCTCAGAGGTTGGGTTCATCGCAACGACAAGCTGGCCGCTTAAATCACTTGTTCGGTTTGTTTCGGTATTAAACTGCTCATAGGAATTTCGGTTGAATGTCAAATCCATTTCTTTCTGATATTTTCCAACCAAATAATCTCCCAAATAGCCGTCATTGGCGTCACCGACAAAAGTCACGTGGGTTAAGATTCCATTTGGCCCAAGGATTTCATCGTTCAAATCAAGTCCAATGCCGCCTCGCGCGTCGCCTTGCCACATGCGTTCTCCACTTCCGGAAGATTGCCAAGTAGCAGAATCTGCGCTTTGATAAGCTCCCAGATTCGCACGCATGACAGAAGCTGCATTGGCCACATCAAGAGGTTTTGGGGTAGGCGTACCGCTGAGACCGAGCCTCACAATTTCATCCATTGGAAGCACAAAAGCGGCGGACTGAATGAGTTCTGAAAATTTGAGGCGGTCTTCATCGGCAATAGCAAGACCCGCTTCATCAAATGACGTAAAAACAGCAGGGCTTTGTGAAATAGGTTTTAGTCCATTTGCTCCGTTCAGATATGCACCGAGTATTTTAACTGCTCTAGCATTTGGAGTTCCTTCAGAAAAACTTTGCAGCACTTGATTGAGTAAATCGGGAATGCTTCTAATTTTTGCAATTTCTTGACTCACTGCATTCTTCACAACTTCAGAATTTGGATCTTCACTTTGAGCTTGATATTTTGCAAGTCCCAAAGTTAATAGCGCCATGACTTGGCTTGAATTGCTCCCCGTTGCTGCGACTGCTTGTTCAATAATACTTTCTGTGAGAATAACGCCAGCGCTTGCAAACCCAGACAAAAAGACCGAGCTTCCCGGCACATTCGTTACCGTAATGATGTTAATTCCCCGTTCGCGCGCGAGCTTAATAACGTCATTAGCGGCGCCTGTCGTGCCAGACTGACTCACCACGACCAAGTAATCTCCTGCTTGAAGACTTTCGGGAAAGCTTGAAATGAGATCATTGCTGCTCTGAATAAAATCAAACAGAGGTCGTTCACTTTGACTTGTGACGGCTTGCGCAGCTTTAAGTGCATTAAACGAAGTGCCGCTTGCAGCTCCCGCAATGCGGGGCAGCCTTCCTTGCTGCGTATTCCAACGAAGACCTTGAAGAAGCTCGCCAGTCGCTGCTTCTTGATCTTTACCATCTTTACGATTTAAGTTTAAAACAAATTGTCCATTCACTTCCCTTGTGAGACTTTGAGCCGTCAGGCGGGTAGAAACAGGCTGAGCATAAATTTCTCTTTCCAAGTCTGTCAGGGAATCATAAATAGCTCTTCGCGCAGGATCGGTAGGCGGTTTCAGCCATTTGGCTTCAAGTATTTTTGCAACACTCGGGTCATTTTGAACTCCTTCGGTGATGGCATCTACGCCGCTAGAAAGTGCCCGGTAGCGGGTAATGACCACCTGTTCATTTGGAGTGCCTTTGTCAATTGTTTTAGCCACTAAAATCTCAAAGTCGCCGATTGAAATATTTTCAATCTCGCCTTTGACATAATCCATAACAGGTAGACCGTCTTGACCAGGAACAGGAAAAACAAAATTTTCTTTTCCGACCAAATGCGCTGCACCTCGATTTTCACTCGCCATAATAGCCGTGCGCACAGGTTTTGACTTGTCGCCAAAATTGGCGTCTGCTTCTACTTGAGTGTTTCCGCGGCGAAGCAGAATGCTGGATGGATTGTTTCCAGGGTAAGCTCTTGCAACTGTAATTCCACTTGAGTCATAAACAGAAGTGACATTGATCGTTACATTGCTAATGTTTCGCTCAACCAATTTTGCTGCTTCTTCAGCTTTTGGGACTCCGGAACTTTGAAGTGCTTTTAATGCGTCAATAATAATTCTTTGGTAGTCAATAAAGGAGTGTCCCTCCAAGTACATGCCGCCATCAGAATCATGCATCCCGTTTAAAACCCGGTTTGTCAGATTATAAATGGCTTTTGGAATTCGAACTTCCTTGCCCACAGCAAGATTGCCAACTACGTCATTTTGTTCCAGCAAATCAACTTCTGCAATTCCCCATTTGTTGAGTTGAGTGCGAATCACATCTTTTACGCTTGGAGGATATTCGCTGCTATTGAGAATGTTCGCCATATTGCGAAGCGCTTCCACATTCTTCATTAAGCGGAAGAGCCGCTGAATAGCGTCTGCATTGGAGGCATGTGTAATCGTTCCGTCAGGATGGACGTTTTCTCCCAAATCACCCAGCATATGAAGCGCGACTTCAGAATCTGTGTGACCTAAAAACGCAAGCCTCTGTTTGTCAACTTCTGAGAGGTCTGTGCGATTCTTCAAGCGCTCTTCTGCAATCAATCGCCATAATTCATAAATTTCAAGGTCGCCATTGTGTTGAAGCTGTCTGCCTTTGTAGGTCCAGCCATGCGCATTTCTTGGGTCATCACTTCCTTTAGTCTTGTAGCGGGTATGAATGTTCATGGCTTTAAAGTTAAAGATTCCTACTTGAACGCCGGTTTGAGTATTGCGGACAACATAGTCACTTGTTTGAGAGTTCTCTTGAAACCTCGTTCCACTGCCGAAAATCATTTGAGCAATCATTCCAATGCGCACGTCCATGTCTGTTTTGATTTTAGATTTATTCGCGTCCACAGTTCCAATGCCTTGGGAAGTCGCAATAAACCGGATGGGAATCCATTCCACGCCGTCGACTGTTTCAACCTCACCTAGAAATGCTTCCACATAAAGGCCCATCGGATGACCCTCGCTGTCAAGCTGGTTGCCTGACTCAAGCGCATGTCTTTGGTCGGGGGTCAGAGCATCATATTGGGCGCGGGTCATTCTAATTTCATAAGTACGGCTTTCAGCATAAGCGTCAAAACCTCTGGCCTGGAGTTTCTGAATCACTTCTCTGGCATCTTGAACCCTCGTGATGACCGATTGGCCTTCAGTTCCTACAATCCCACAGGCGCAGCGAGCTTCGCTTAAATTTTGCTGAGACGTTTCCGTTAAATTTTCTGCGTAAGTGAGAAAATCTCTTTTGACACCGGTAAGTATTGACATAGGAGATTGAAAACTGGTTCCGTAGCGAGCATTCATGAAACTTAAAAGGTTAGAGCGGAGAATTGAGGTATTTCCTTCGCCATCTCTGAGGAGGACTCCATTGTCTTCAACCATCACTCGGGTTGAATCGTTGGGGTCTCGCCAGATTGTAACCGCGTGGCCGGGACTTCCCCTCGTTTGGTTTTCCATAATCAAAATAAATTTCACGGGTAAATCTTCCGTATTGGGAACATTGCTTTCAAGTAATGGGTCGATGCCTTCCCAGCCGTTTTCTGAATTCAAGTCATAAGCATAAAGGTCATAAGTTTTTCTGAGTGTGTCAACGCTGATATTGGCGCGGGATTTACCTGTAGCTTGGTCCAAAACAATTTCAAGACCGTTTCGGGAAACTGCATCTAGGGCATGAGCAACTGCGCCTACTGCTTTATGCATCAGAGGAACTGCCGCAGGCGTTGGGTAAGTGGAAGCAATCAGAGTTTCTATGGCACTTACTCCGCAACCTTCACATTTTGGAACGAGTTTGAGCTGCTCTTTAACTTGATCTGCTAAAGCAGGATTATTCGGTGCTAAGATGCGAATGAGACTCACGACCATCTCATCTGCATTCAGAACTTTAAAAGCTGGAATTCCCATCTCTTCAATGGCTTCAATCACCAGCTCAAGCAAAACTCCATCTTGAGCAGCGTCGGCTCCCGCTTCTGTAAACTTTCTCTGAATGATGGTTTCAAATTGAGTGAGCGCTAGAAGCCGAAGATTTCTATTGCCAGAAATTTCACCGAGCACGTATGCAGCCGCATTAACTCGTACCAAAAGCGTCGCCAAAGGAACGTTGATTTGATTGGGGTCTTCTGGTCTGTGCGTACCTACAGAAAAAATCGTAGGGGCGTCAGACACACCTGAATAATCATAAAGCGTCGAATCATCGTCCAGCACCAAAATATTTCTCATCGCGATGCCAGGAATGCTCTGAGTTAAATTGCCAATCACACCCTGCTTACTTCCGCCTTCTGTCAAATTAAGAACCTGCGTGCCTGTCCCAACGTTGTAACCCGCCTCTCCATTTAAGTAATAAATGTAATGGCGGTTGAGGAGTCCTTTTTTCTCTTCACCTAGGTAGGCTCTAAACTTATCTTCCCAGTCCTCTTTAATCTTTGCTTGGCTAGTCCCTGTGGAGATGACAAAGGATTTTCCGGATTTAAGTATGGCTTCCACCTGCCTGAAAGTCTCGTCATTGGCTTCGAGTGTTCCGCTAAAATCACTTACAACTACTTTGTAATCGCGGTTCAGTGCATGCTCAAGTCTTGCAGCATGAAGACGAGGGAGTTCCGCCTCGAGGTATGCGCTAAAGAGTCCGTGAATAAATTTCGGAATTACATTTTGCGGGTCGTTTGGATGCGGTCCAAGGAGACTGAGTAAAAGATTAACGTTTCCATTTTGGGCGTGGTAAGTGAGTAGGATTTGTTTGAGTTCACTGATTGTCTGGCCAGGAACTTCATTGTAAATAATCTCAAGGTCGCTCGCCGCACTATGCGGAGTATTAAAAATAACTTCGGGAAGTTCGTGGCCAGCAAGAAGCTGAGCTTTTACAAAATCACTTTGACCATTCCACAAAGCTGAGGGGATGTAGATTTTATTGGGTTGATCTGGGTCAACAAATGCGGAGAGAAGACCAAGCGCGGCATTTGGCCTGGCAATACCTGGAATATTGCCATTATCAAAAATAACAATTTCAATATGTGTGTGCGAAGAAGGATCAAGCGCTTCTAAAAGAAGGTCTGTTTGTCCAGGAGGAGCGCGGTCACGAATCAAATTCCGAACACCTTCAAGTTCACCCGTCTCTACCGTTCTTTGTGAAAGCGTCCCAGCCTGTGTGACGGCGTGACGAATTTCATTCTGAGTAATCGTCGGACCTGGCGTTTTAAACGCAATCGCAAATGCAGGCTGCACGGAAGGATTTCCAGTTCCTAAAATTTTTGCTTTTGCTTTGTCAATGATTGAATTAATGTAAGTGGCAATGGAAATATTAAGTGCGCTCACGGTTTGATGGTACCCGGGCGGCAGAATCACGCGGTCGACTTGCGCGTTGTAATGCACTTTGTAAATGTCATCCATTTGGGCTTTAAAAACTTTGCTTGCTTCAGCGCCGACATATTTTAAGATTTCGTTCACCCGCTCAGGAGAACGGGTCGAAAGCTCATGCCATTCAGTTGGAGTAATATCGCTGAACTTTCGGCCGCCTAGTTCCGCCGGTAATACCACATTTCTTGCAACTTGATCCCAAAGCTTGGCAAGTTCCATATTTTGGGTTAACTCGACACGCGCAACAGTTGCTTCCTGACCTGCCGCATTTTTTACAGTAATTTTGGTACTCGCAGGAAGCTGATTTAGAAGCTGAAGCGCTTCGGAATCCGCTAGATTCATTCCCGCGAGTGGAGTTCCATCATGTCCTGCCACACTTTCCACACTGACAGCGCCGCCGAATAATTGCTGAGCCCAGTTTGATATGGCATTTGAAACCGCTTGAGAAACATGGGGATTTAGAGTTCCGCTAGGTGACGGGTTTGTAAATTCAGGAATAAATTGTGCAATATCAGATCCAAAAATTGGTGTGAGTATTGCAGCCTGTATGTTTTCACCAAAACCTTCGTCAAACACTGGAATTGCAAACTTTTGAAGCAGACGGCTCACTAGATTGTCCCCGGCAAAGTTCAAATTCTCAATTGCTTGATTCAACCGCCCAATTCCAAAAGGCAGCTCGGGCACAATCAGTCCCGCAGCGGGCTGCAATAAATAAAATGGGAGGCTAAACATCGCGGCGCTCACAAATGCATTGGTGAGCGACTCGGTGATGGTATTTGAAATAAACACACCGTTTTCAAAATGGCCTCCAAATTGCCCAAAAATAAATTGAAGTGCGCCTGCCCACGTTTGATTGGGAATATAACTTAGGAATGGATTCACAATGCGTCCCATCACATCCAGCTCAAGACTCATTAAAAACATTCGTCCTGTGGACAGTCCAAATTGTTTCCATGCCTGAGCAACGGGAATGGTTCCCTTTCCAAAAAGACTGGCTGTTTGATTCCAAGAAAGACCGGTGCCTTCCCGAATTGCTTTGAGCAAACTGCCTTGCTTAGGAACAAACACGCTAAGCGCGCCCTGAATGCTGCCAACCAAAACAGCAGTTAGCAGCGCCAAATCTCCGACCTTTACAGGCCCAACTCCAGGAAGATTAATCTGATTCAAAAGCCAACTGCCTTGGGGAATGGATGCGAATGGATTAAAAATGCTGAAGAAATTATTCGACTCTCTAAACAGCCTTGCCAAACTTGGAATGCTTCCAGTTGAGATAATTCCTAGTCCCGTTGCAACTGCAAAACTGGAACCAAACGTAATTTTTAACGTCCTGTTGATTGCAGTAATACGTTCAATCACGGCAACACCTACTGGAAGTCCGCGGAATAAAATACTCACCCCAGCCAAGACACCAAAAACCGTGGCGCCTAAAACGAAATTAGTTGCAAACGCGGTCGCAACATTTCTAAACGTTAAATTCCTGGCTGGGTCAAACAAAGCGTGACCAATTTCAAATCCTGCACCAAATGTACCGAAGACAAGACCTGACCTCAGAGCTCCCAAAGAAAGACGGGCAAAACTGTTCACAATACCGGGCGTTGTCACAAGCGGCATCCACCTCGCAATAAGCATTCGAACGACTGATGACACCCCAGGCAGCCGGGAAGAAACTGCGGCAGCGATGCGCACACCCACGCGCGATGCGCTTAAAACAGCGCGGGTTACATAACTACTTACAACTGCCCCCAAATTGATTGAACCCTTTACAAGATTAGTTAATCCTGAAATCAGTCGAGTGGGAAATAAAGCGCGCCTCTCAAGCACTTCGAACACAGCGCGCGAAAGAGTGCTGGCCCTAGTCAAAGCACTTCGAGTGAGCTGAAGAACTTTTACACTCACACGTTCGCTAATCCTTGCCCAACGCAATGAAAATTCTGTAAGAATACCGCGGATTGCTAAGGATATTTTCTCCGCTCTTGAAAAAATTCTGACGCTTAAGCGGGTTGCGAGCGCAAGCACCCTTGCGCCTGCTAATCGGACAGCGGCAGTGATTGCTCTAACAGTGCGCGATGCACTTACGAGACGAGCGACAAGCCCAAGAATTCCGGCGCTTAAAAGTCCAAGACCCAAATCCACGCCCGCCATAGCCCAGTTTCCCTCCTTCACATCCATGTAGACAAATACTCCAGTCAAGAGCGCGGCGATTCCAATTGAAATAGCAAGGCTTGCACCAAGTGTGAAAGGAGAAAGAGCAACCCCGATTACTCCGACTACAACAACAGCAAGGGCTGCAGCAACCCCGATTGCCGCAGCTTTCCAACTAAATCCTTCTTCCAACTTTACTTCATAATGTCCACTTGCATTCACAGTCAAGAAACCATTTTTACCAATCGCAAGCTCATTTCCACTCGCATCTTTGGCATGTGCAAGAGTTAATTTCCAGTCATGATCGTTGAGCCCAACTTTGTCCGCAACATAGACGCGGAAATTACCTTTTGAATCTCTCGAGTAGATAAACCTGTCCTTAATTGCTGAATTGGCATTTACTAAATTCATGTCGGTTGCAATGAGAAAAGAAAAACTCGAACGCACTTTGTCGTCTAAAGTTCCATTCACCACGATTTGTTCATGGTCCGTAATCGACAGTTCAAGGCTCGACACATTTCCAATGTTGAGCGGAAGCGCACTTTGAATCTTCGTATTGATTGAATCGAGCGTAGATTGATCAAATGAAGTGGTATGACTTACCACGCTATTAAAAGAGAGCCGCGTTCCATTGACTTGTTCCCCAGGGCTCAGCGTTCCCTGATTCTGCCTAACGAGAATCTGCTTATTTGGATTAAAAGTAAGCACATCAATATAGACTTGGGCGCTGCCAGGAGCCTTGATGTACAAGGTTGTGACACTCGCTTCGTTTTCGTGGCTTGTGTTTGCATTTAAAAAACCAACTGAAAGAACGGCGGTGCTTAAATCAATCTTAATCGAATCAGGGTCAATTTCAGACTGTCCAAATGCTTTGCGGTTAATATCAAGCTGCTTATTAATCTCAAAAATTTCCTGCGCATTAAGCGCGCGGCTTGAGGTGACCTTCCCTGCACTGTCATATTGTGGAGCAATTGCGCCCGAATCAAGGTGTCCGGTTTCATCAAATCTAAACCGGTGAATCATGAGGCTGGTACTGCTATTTATAAATTCATCTTGGCTCAATCGACCTGCTCTCACTTGACCTTCTTCAGATGTAACTCCCAACGCGTCATAGTATGAAAACGTTTTTGATATATTGGCTTCGCCTTTCACAAGCCCACGTTTCTGAAGTGTTTTCACACTTCCGTCTGCGTAGTATTCAAACACTTGGGTAAAATTATCCGTCAGCACACCATTTCGAGTTGAGGTGAATGCAAGCAGGTTTCCATGTTGGTCCATGGTCATTTCATCCCAACTTTCCGTCATACTTTGGATGATGCCGCTTTGAAGTCCATCCGAACCTTGTCCATCAAACCGGTGTCCCCCAACTCTACGGACGAGCACCGTGCCATTGGCATGTTTAATTACTTCGCGGTCATAATTATCTGTGACAACCCCATTGTCTGTGTTGAACACATGGGCAATACCGCCAGTTCTATCAAGCGTGAGGTCTGAAGTGGCTTGGTCGAGCACATAACCATAAATATGTCCATCCACCTCCACTTCAATATAACTTCCGCCCTCTTGATGAATTAATGCACCTGTTCTAAGCGCGGAATCATTGAAACTTCTTAAAGTTCCTTGAGAGGCATAATTCTGAACGTTTTGCAAATTTCCCATTGTCAGCATGCTGTGGTAAAAATCATAGGTATCAACATACCAAATAGCCGCTGTGCTGGATTGTTGAAGGGTTTGTAAATCAGGAATTGCCTGGGTAGCATACATAAAGCCATGATCTTTCACAAATCTTTGCATCTCAAACCAAAGAAGATTTGCCTCGTTCATTAAATAGGCAGAGTCAGGATGATTCGGATTCCAAAGTGCAAACTTAAGTAAACCTTGAATCAAGCCGCAGGTTGCTTCGACATGGTAGGTTTTTTCTAAAAGATCATTGGGCTCAATGTAAGGATCTACAAAGTTATTAGGAAAATAAATTGCCCCTGTGTAAAATTTCCCACCAAATTCCAGGCGCTTCACAAAATTATTGATGGTGTATTTAAGTCCACTTGCAAGTTTATTTGTCTGCCAATCAGGAATGTCCTTAAAATTAACGGAAAGGGCAAGCCAGCTTGAATTGTCAATAGCAGTGAGGTCACTTCGGTGCTCCGAAGAGCCTGAACCGGCAAGCCCTGTGACCACGCGGCCTTGGACGTCATCGTACAATTTTGTAAAAATCGCGTTTTGCAAACTACTCAGCTTGCTCACAATCTCAGCCTTCGTGGCGCCGTTTACCGGATTAAATTTTTCATAATTTTCAAGGTAAGTCGTCAAAAGAGCGCTCATGTCCAAATTATGTTCCGTCACTACATTTAAAGCTTTGACAAGCGTTCCTTGGTCAGCATTTTTTAAAATGTCATAGATTTTATTTCTTTTTGAACGAAACTCCACGAGTGCCTGCTGCTTGCTTAGGCTGCCCGAGGCAAAAATCATTTGCGAAGCATCCTTCAACGCAAAAAAACGTTCGCTTACCGCGCCGCTTTTTTGATCGATGTAACCTGCTGCAATCAGGACCTCAAAAAGAAAGTCAACATCTGAGACGACTCCGCTGAAATCCTCTTGATGCACATTGGGGTAACCATACTTTGCAAGCGTTTCATAGTAGCCATTCCCATCTGAAACATGAAGCGGCACGCCCTCAAGCTCTTTAATATTCCACCCGGCAAGAAATAGGCTGTCCGGACGCTGGAGTGTCAAAAGACCATTGAGCGCCCATGAAAAAAATTCTTTGAATTTGTTTTGGTCGTCTTCGGTCAACTCTTGAAAAATTGGTGAGGCAATGTATTTGGCAAGTCCATTGAGCGCCCAAGCATTTGCGCCTGTTACCCGCCTCGGATCACGGAAGCTGTCATCAACCGTATTATTGGAATAATGCCAGCCGCCGAATAATTCCTGACCATTCCATTTAATGGTGTAGTCCCGCTTAGGATCAATCAGCCACTTAGCAAGTAAATAGGCTTTGTCGCGGTCGCCCAAGCGAACTGCCTGGTCAAGTGCAATCCCTTGAGTGTATGTCCATACGCGCTGATAACTTGCTATGAATTGATTGTCGGGATTGGTTTCATCATAAAGGTAATCTCTTTGGCCGCCCGTGTACTCATTAAACCGGTCTTCTAAAAGCGTCTCTGCAAGGTGTTTATTTGAAATACCGCTCACAAGAGTAAACGGTTTGTTCTTTTGGGAAGACATTGAAGCGTCATAAAAAACCTGCCAAGGGTATGTGGCAGGATCAAGTGTCACTTCCTCTTGCCGTACGACCTTTAAACTTTCTGCATGGGCATATTCAGGAGAAACCCAAAGAGTGCCAGCTCCATCCTGAATTGTGAGCCTGTATTGGTCGGCTCCATGACCTACATTAATAGTAGCAATCCCATTCCACTTTAAGGGCTTCCCCGCTTGATCAACCGCAACGACGGTAACAGGCGCTACAGAACCTAAATTTTGATTGGGAAGTGAGACAACAAATCCACTCAATTGTCTACTCGAATAAGCCTGCCTTAAAGAAATTCTTTCCCGCTCAGCACTTCCAGAAAGAGGAATACTAACAAAAGCAGTAATGGTTCCTGCTCCGTGATTAATGACGCTCGGCGTACCGAGGAAATAGAGCTCGTTTTCAAATGTCCCCGAAACAAGCTGACCCGCTGACTTTGAAATGGGGGCTACTGAACCCCAATTGATGCCACTCGTTCCAAACGTTCCAAAAATGGAATTGATTTTCCCGCCGCCCACCCCATCTTCTGTAGGTTCATACCAAACCACTTGTACTTTCCCGTCTGAAGTAACTGCAACATCCGGCTGATATCCGACGCCAATTTTTTCCGGCCTAGACCAGTTGATCTTCCCGCCTTCACCTTCCAAAACAATTCCATTTCTGTCCACAACAAAATTTCCTTTAGTGTCACGCGCGTTGTTCGAATAGGTGACATAAATCTGATTATTTCCCGTGCCATTAGGGTCACGGGATTCGCCATCTTCATAAACCGCAATCAGGCGATTTCCTGCGTTTGCGAACTTTGGGAAAGAAAAATATGGACCCTGTTTACGATTATTAAATAATAAAGGCTGAATGGTATCGAGACTCATAGTTCCGTATGGATTGCTAGGATTAATTTTGGCGACTCGAAGCAGGTCTTCCTGGTGAAATGTGCCGGCCCGGCAGAATTCATCGTCCATAGTTGCTCCATTACAATTCTCATCGTCAAAGGGGTCGCCTTGTCCAAATTTTCCATGATTCACGACGCCAAATACGAAATAATCGAGACCTACTCGCGTAGGTGACTTAGAATACTGACGTACCCAACCTGAGTTCCTCACTACCTGATTGTCATACATCATGTCTTGACGGGCGGTAATGAAAATATTTTTGCCGTCAAAATGAATGGAAGGCCGATATGTCCAAGTTTCTTCTTTTCGCGCTACTTTCCCTTCAGGATCACTTAAAATTCTCGCTATTTCTCTGTCAATCGCTGCTCTTTTTTCAGCATCTGGTTCATTCCTCCTCCTGTACTGAAGCTCGCTCACATATTCGTCAACAGCCACACCTACCGATATTGGCTCGGTCTCAATTACAATAGTTTCTTGACCCGTTATTGGATTGACATACAGCACCTTTGCATAGCTCAGCTTTCCAATGGCTTCAAGAGGTTCCATGATTGTCATATCAAATACATTTCTTGGTATTCCTGACAAACCATGTTGATAAAATGTTTTGTTTCCAATTTCCGCTCCGCCTTCACTCCACACCAGATTGATTCCATTGGATGCGTCATAAACAAGGTCGACACTGCGCATCCAGTTATTGGTTTCCCGAACCAATTGTGTGGTAAATGTCTGGCCGCCGTTTTCACTAGCTGCCACGTAAAGAAAATTGGAGAATTTTCTGTCACTGTGTTCCTGATTTCCCTCCGTCAATTCATCCTTTGAAGCAATCCAAGCAATGGCTACTTTAGCTCCTCTTGCCGCAATTGACACATCAAGCAGCCTAAGATCTTCTTTCAGGTAACTGGCAATGGTTAAAAGTTTCCCTGAAGTCTCGAACCAGGGGTCATCCGGCCGATTGGTGTACATCACAGATGACCGCGAATTTTCCCGTGTGACATAACTCATATGAACTACGCTGCCTGAAGAAGCCATGACTGGCGTAAAAGCTGCCGCTTCCCCGCTTGTGACCAAACTTGAAAGACCGTAATCTTCAACCACGTCAACAGAAAGCGGAGAAAATGTGTTTGGAACATGGTTCGATTGTGCCCAGCTAAGTCCTGGCACGTTAAAAAATTTGAGATTGGTTCCGCTTTCAAGCTTGGTGAGTGGAACCGTCTGCATTTGGCCGTCCGACCCCGGAATGTAAATTTCATATTCAGCCTGCGCTTGATAACCGTCAGGAACTCCTGTTGTGCCAGTCGAAAGATCGCCGAATGTTTTCTCTTTGCTCTCATCGAAAGAGGTTTCGGGATCATCAGCAAGGTATGTCCACTGGTACGTCGCACAATCTTCTTCAATCAAATCCCAGTTTGAAGGATCCATCTTGATTACTTTTGCAAAATTAGCCTCGTCAGGTTTGTCAAGTCCATTCACTTGGTTTCCCCACACATTCGGCTGACTTGAACCGTCAAAGCTTCCGTAATATTGGTAGGCCGCGAGTTGAAATGGGCCGATTGCCCCAGAATAAAGAAGCCGCCCCAGCCTTTTATTTTTACTTTCACCGTCAGATGTTTCTGAATCGTCACTTGGATAAACCCATCCAAAAATCTGAAACTTATTGTCATTACTGGTGTCTACAATTTTAAGGTAGTCCGCCTCATTTGCATTTCCAAGTCCAGCAAGCGGCGCCTCAAATAAATCCACGTAATATTCATAGCGGGATATTACGGCTGCACCATTTTCACTGTGACGCGTGAACAAAATGCGGCCCACGACTTTTCCGTCTGTTGTGTCATCAGGCTCATCCACCCATCCAAAAATCTGATTTTCTTCCGGACCAATTAAATGCCTCATAAGCACATACTGGGCATTGTCTGTGTCCTTTCCTGTACCCGTACTGTCCAGAATGTTTTCCAAATTTGCGTAATACGTGTATTCTGCTTTAGCCTCGAGTGTCTCTCTACCCGCCTCGCCCTGGTACGTTTCAAGAAATTGAATTCTTGAAGACTCGTCAAAATCAGGTGTGTCTAAATCATCTTCCGGATAAATCGTTGTTGTCTGGTGGGCACCGACTGAAGGATTGGCTGCACTGCCCGATGCTTCGTACCGCCTTACCTGCTGAATCTGTTCATAACCGGCCGACTCTTTTTCATCCGATTGGTACTCATAAATATCTTTGGATGCTACCTCGCCATTACGAAGCACGGTTGCATAATTAACGCGCGTGCCTTCGTCATTGTATTTTGTGTAAGCAATGAAGTGCTGGTTGTCCGTTGAATTGTCAGGAATGGCGCTTTTAATGTCATAAGTCTTTGTAAAATTTATTCTGTCTGTAAATCCGTTCTGGTAGTTATAATCCGTGCGCGTTAACTCATTGCCATCCGCTCCAGCACCTACATAAACATACACCGACTGGATTCTCGTAGACTCGTCAAAACTGGGCGTGCTTGAATTGTCACTTTGATAAATGGTTTTGGATTTTCGATTGCCTTTGTCAGGCTGTTCCGGAGAGCCGGTTGCGGTGAATCTATTAATTTCACTTACTTGAAAATATTCTTTTACGTCAGACGCGTCTGAACGGTAGCGGTATGTATTTACAAATTTCACTTCTCCGGCATTTAATTGGGCGACATAGCTAATGCGCGTGCCGTTTGATTCATAATGGCTAAGCGACACATAGTAGGTGCTGTCTGTTGTGTCGTTTGGAATATCTCCTTTAATGTCATATTGTTTTGTAAATTCAAGCTTGGTGACAGAGCCGCTTTGGTAGAAATAGTCGGACCGCGTTGTCGCTTCATCATCGGTCCCAGACCCCGCGTACGTGTAGACTGAACCAATTCTTTGCGATTCATCCAGATCGCTTGTGGATGAATCATCTTCAGAATAAATTTCTCTTGAAACACGTGCGCCCCGCTCAAAATGCTCCGAATTTCCAGAAGCCAAATACCTGCTCATCTCTGAAAGTTTTTGATATCCATCTGAATCCGAATCATCTGAACGGTAGGAATAAGCGTGTTCCTGCTGGACAGAATTTCCATCAAACTCAAGCATAAACTGAATCCGCTCCTTGCTCACATCGCCTGTGTAATGAGCTTCCTCCGCTGCATGGTGCGCTGGCAACGTAAAAACTTCGCCTATGTAAATGTCTGAGCGCACAAGCGAAACATTTTCCACATCCTCTTCAGCGACTTCACTCGCCCGCTTATTTCCTGTGTAGTACTGGAAATACGTTTTGGTAATGGCGTTTCCTTCATATTTTCCTTCATGATCGACAAGATTATTTTCATAGTAAGATTTTGAAATGGGTTCACCAGCTTCACTGTAATTAATTGCGTAATCAATCTTCTCTTCTCCCAAAGGACCTTTGTAATAGGTTTTCCGGAGCGCATTACCTTGTGGACTCGACAGATTTCCCGTGTACACATCCACTCGAATTAAAGGGTCATCTTCATGAGCGGTGCTCGCACGAACTCCTCCGGTGTAGAAACTAAAGGAAGTGGTTTTGATGGTTCCTTGCTTGTCATAATTCTCTTCACGGTCAATGCGTCCTTTGACGTAATAGGATTTTGAAATAAGATTGCCTTGATCATCGTAGGTGAAGGCATGGTCAGGCGCTTCATCACCAAGTACACCTGTGTAAAAAGTTTCAATGAAGACTTGGCCATTGGGATTTGTTTGGCTGCCTCGGTAGGTGTCCACTCGAATTAAAGGGTCATCTTCATGAGCGGTGCTCGCACGAACTCCTCCGGTGTAGAAACTAAAGGAAGTGGAAATGAGTTTTCCATTTCTATAATTCCAGGTGTAATCAGCTCGGTTGTTTTTATAAAAACTTTCTGAAACAAGCGCACCGGTATTTGTGTACTCACGCGAGTACAGTATTTCTTCTTCGCCAACGGAACCTACATAATAAATTTTTTGAATTACCTGACCGGCGGGAAATATCGGCGTACCGTCATAGGTATCAACTCGACTTAAGGCATCATCTTTACCAGCGAGGCCCGCCGAAACACCTAAAGCGCCATAATAAGAAAATGAAGTGGATTTAATGACTCCATTCTTGTTGTAATTGAACCTGTAATTTACATGATTATTCACATAAAGAGATTTGGAAGTGAGCAGGCCTGTCTTTGTGTATTCCAATGAATAAATGATTTTTTCCTTTCCCTTTTTCCCGCTGTAAAACGTCTCTTGAATCCGGTGACCCGCTGGAACTGCCTGCACGCCATCGTAGGTATCAACTTGACTTAAGGCATCATCTTTACCAGCAAGAGGCGCTGGAACATTCAATAAGCCGTAGTAAAAAAATGAAGTGGACCGAATGATTCCATTCTTGTCATAGTTCAACTTGTAAGCCACATGACCATTTACATAGAATGACGTCGAAGCAATTCTTTTGCTTTTTGTGTACTCCGTAGAATAAGCAGGCTTCTCTTCAAATTGAGCGCCATTAAAATATGCTGCTTGGAGAAGTGCGCCTAGTGGAGTCTGAGTAGAGCCATCAAAAGTATTCGTCTGACTGAGTGCGTCCGTCTCTCCAGCTTCCTTTGCACGCTTGCCACTTCCATAATATGAAATCGAAGTCGAGACAATGCTTCCATCTTCATAATTTTGAGTGTAATCAACTTTATTTTCCTCATAAAAAATCATTCCTGTAAGGGCTCCATCATCGTAAGTTAACGCATAGTCCATTTTTTCCACGCCAACTCCACCGACAAAATACACAACATGAGACAGGCTTCCACTCGGACTGCCAAAATTACCTTCATAAGTGTCTGTGCGGATGAGTGCATCTGCTTCAAGTGCAGTGTCTGCTCTTTTGTTTCCTGTGTAAAACGAGAAGGAAGTGGATTTAATCACTTCCGCTTCATAGTTTTGAGTGTAATTCG
>JAHFHD010000029.1 GCA_023247075.1 Candidatus Omnitrophota bacterium
CCAGCGGAATGGCTGAGCATGAGTCAGAGTCACGACCCTCAAGGAAATACACGGGTTGATTATGACGTTTCCATTCTTCCCAGAGGAGTTCAGAGACCGCAAAGTATCAATTCCAGCGTCCTTATTCACCATCAACAGGCCCTCGCTCAAAAGGAAGGCCTCGATTTTCTTTATGCCTACAGCCGCCCTGCGGGTTACCAAAGTTTTGTGGATTTATACGGTAAGGACTTTGAGCGGGAGTTTAAGGTCGAACTTACTGTGAAACATTATTTGGGCGCGATGCGGTATCGGGGAGCGCCTCTTGCTTTGTATGACCACGATTTTTTTGAAAAAGAATTGTTTCAGTATTGGAAAGAGTTGCTTGGAGATAATTGGGCTCAAAGGGTAGGTGAGAGGGATGAAAGCCAGACTGTTCAGGCTTTAGAAGGGTTGCCTGCTTTCATTGTGGATCGAGGATATCAACATGCTGATTTTGTTCTAGGGTTACACTTGAGCCAGGGCGCTCGAGTGGCTCGGATCATCCCGAACGGACGACCTGAAGATCTCGGCGCCGGCGGTTTTAATGTTGTGATGGGATACGCGGTTCAACGTTTGAGTCAGATTGTTGTCAGGCACTACCCTGAAGACGTGAGATTATTTGTCGAAAGCTGGATTTTAGATTTTACGGCTGATCGGTTTGCAACCGAATCGAGTGATGAGCAGGTAACAAACTTTGCTCGTGTGATGCTTGGGTCGGTTCAAGATAAGCTTACGATGCCGCTTGCGGATGGCGGCGGAGTATCAATCCTTCGGAATTTTGACGCGCCGCTCACCCTCTTGTGGATCACGGGGGATGAGGATTTATCCGTGATGCGCTTTGATGAAAATGGAAATATTTTATCATCCAGCCATACGAATGTGGCGGATGCGATCAATGAGAGTGTAGACATGACCCTGATCCATCCTTTGAAAGAAATCTGGAGCGTTAGCCAAAGTGAGGATGTGAAAAACGGAATTGAGGATTTGCTTCAAAGTATTAAGTGGGTGACTCCAGCGGGTGTGTTTGGACACGAGCGTGTTGTGACTTTAACGCATACTTCAGAAGGACGGCTTTCTGAATTTGACCGGCTGACGGTGGATCAATATCTTTCAAAGATGAGTGCGCGTCCCCTTCAAATTGCCGATATGGGCGCGAGCACTGGAATTACAAGCTTAGATCTCGCCAAAGTTCTTGAAGAGAAAAATATTCCATCGGTAGTTACGTCATCCGATATTGCTGTCGATCTGCGTGTGGTCAGAAGTGGAACAAGCGTTGGCGTTTTCGATTCTCATGGAAATTTACTTCAGGTCAGAATCATGAAAGAAAACGTGTCGGAAGAGGAAGATGAGGAAATATTTTTTTACGCGGATAACCTAGAAGAGCTGCCTCTTGAGATTAAAAGTGTTCTTGAGCGGGAATATGAGAAGGGAGCTTACACCTCATTTAATCGCACCGATCCAAGAGTTGAGTCGCATAAACAGGGTGTTGTGGAGCTGAAAGTCAAAGAGACGGATGTTTCAGATCCCGGGCTTGAAAAGAATACCTACGACGTGGTTCGGCTGTTTAACTTCCTGCGTTATTTTGAAACCAGCGCATCAGAGGCTATTCCAGGAATTTTAATCAATGTGGGACGGTCACTCAAAAATGGCGGCTATCTTTTTGCAGGCAGTGAATCTGACAAAGATTATCAATACGCTGTTTGGCAAAGAGTGGGCGATCAACTTATCCGCGTGGCTAGTGATGATGCGCGGGCGAATTATCTTCCAGGCCAGGAAAATCTCAGCTTGACGGAAGGTTTATACCGCGCGGCGAATAACAGCGCATTAACTGTGGCAGAACGTTTCACCGCGCTTCGCGAATTCATTTCATTTTACGGCGATATCGAAACCGGAGCATTTGTCAATTTAGCGCCTAAGATTGCCGCGATCCGCTCGAAGTATGGCGATAAAGCGGTCCAAAGTGTTTTAGGTTACCTCTATTTTTATGAATTGTACGCAAGCGGCATCAGGGAAGTTCCCGAGGGCAGCACGCCTCATCAAATGATTGCAAGTCTCTCACGTGAGGAGTGGGATGGCATCGTTCAAAATATCCGAGTCGAGCACGATGCGAACGATCCCAGTCAATTGTCACAAGTTATTTTTGCGGGCGAAAGCGTTCTCGAATTTTTTACCGCAACAGATCCTGAAGGTGTCACACGAAACGGCGCAGTGTGTTATACCCCGCAAGGTGTCCTCTTGTTTGGAAATAGAATACGGGTTGATGAAATCAATCCACCGGAAGTCAAGTCACGCATCACACAGGTTCTTACTACTTTAAATGATGCCGAAGCGCCAGAACCCAATGCAGCGCTTCCTATTTATCTGAAAGGAAATATCGGACTCGCATTTCATACGCAGTCCACGGTTCCTGTGCCGGAAGTTTTGCAAAATTTGATGCAGACTTCTCCTGATGCTGTGTTAGGCGGCGTTACCGTATTCTTAAGGGATGGCATGATCAACTCCATCGCTAATTTAGATCTGCTTAAAGAAGACGCTTTTATCCAATGGAAGCAAAATCCAGGACAGCCTATTACTATGAGTCAAAGTGATATTGGCTGGCAGCGTACGTTTGCGCAGCGCGTGGTTAGCGGGGTAACATTCTTAGTACCGACAGGACTCCCGCTTTCAGATTCTGAAATCGGCGCTTTGCTTGAACGCGCGTTGAGCGTGGTAGGGGCATCGGGACTTGATGCAAGCGAGCCTTACCTTCTCCTTCCCACGGCACGCATCCTGCATAAAAATGAAGACGGCAGCATTACCGATCATCTTGCAGGTGACCTCCTTGAAAACCACGTTCTCTTAATTCATGAAGAACTCCTCATTCCGCAAGCAGGCAAAGAACAAAATATCATCGACCGGCTCAATGGCCACGTTTCGGGAGCGGGAGAAGTTTTGATGCAGTGGGTGATTGAACATGAGCTGCGGCATGAAGATCGTTCTATCGTCAATGACGAGGCCGCCTTTGCCGAGCAGGATATTGAACGATTGCGAGGGCTTGCGAAAGAAAGAGGAGTCCCACTTTTAGATGGGATTCTTGCCATGAAAAAAGAGGGAGTGATCGCTGATTTATTTTTGCAGCGGCTTTTAGCCACCTTCTTAGAAGAATTTGTCATCCAGGCCAATGCTTCGATGCAAAAGGCGCTTAAAATTGGAACGTCCGTTCTGGAAACTTTAACGACTCCACAAATCCAGCGTTTCCGGTATCCCTTAGTCTGCCTTGCCTGCGCAGCCGCTTCACAGAGTATTCTCAAGGAAATGCTGGGAGATGATTTCAAAATCACTGTCGCTGAAGCAGTCACGTTGGGCAGGAATGTGCAGCATTTCAATTGGATTGATCTCGGTGCAGAAATTTATTATCTTGATTTTATGAGCGGACTTCTCATGCCTGGCGCGCCCAGCATTCTCGCCTCGTACCGCTCAAAAGAAATAAGCTGGTATTTTGCGGAGGAAATCATCAGGGGCTATGAGAATCTTGGTTTGGCGGATACAGCTTCATTTGAGAAGATTACCGGGCGTTTTTTTGAAGAAAAAGAATTGACATTGTTCGCTCGGGATATAAGAGGTTTTGAAAATCAAGCCGAGATTGACCGCGTGATTCTGTTATTTAAGGTTCTCTGGAAAGCAGAGCAAATGAAGGCGCAGCTTGCGCGCGATCCAGGAAGCCTTAAGGCAGAAGACCTCGAGGCGTGGTTTTTAGAAATTAATGCGCTTCAGCCTGAGTATCTCAATGGAATTAAAGAAGAAATCCTTTCTTTAGGGCGAGCCCTTAGTGGGGACCAGTTAAAAAACTTTCTTGAGTCCAAATCGCTTTCTACCGCTGAAAAGATCAGGCTAATTTATGATTGCCTGAATTATTTCGAATCTATTGTAAGTGAAGACGATCTGATGAATTTGAGAAAGGTATTTCGCGAGGCGCTTACGGATGAGCGCTTTAGTCTGCCGCTTGACACAGCCCAAGTTTTGAATCGTCCTCATCTGCATGATGCGCGTCCCAATCATCAAATGACGTGGCAAGGCGAATTTAAAGCGTCTTCTAAAACGTTGATTGAAAATATTCTTTCACTTTGGGATGGAACACTTCATGGCAATCAGTTCACGATCAAGCGCTCAGACCATAATTCATTTGGGTATCGCACGGATGGAACAATCGAAATATCGCTCACAGAGGACATTGTTTCCTCAGAGGACTTGGAAAGGATCACAAAAGTTCTTTTTGATTTATTGATTCCCAAACGTGTTCAGCTTGGAAGTCTTCTTGAGGGTCAAGAGATTCTCGTTTTCCCGGGCATGTACATGCCACTTTCTTTTTCAAGTCAGCAATTGCTTCGTGGCATAAGCCCTCAACAGGGTTCTACAGTACTTGTTTTGGGATCAGGGACAGGTGCGGATGCAATTTTAGCGGCAAAGCGAGGCGCTGCAAAAGTAATTGCAACAGGTTTGACGCAAGAGGAAGTTGAAAATATTCAGTATAACGTGGACAGGTCGGGTTATTCAGCTCAAATCGAAGTGGTTCGAGCAAACCTTCTTTCCTTGCCTTCCCAGTTTTCAGGTGTCAAGTTTGACCATATTTATATGAATCCGCCCAGCTCTTTTGATGGCACAGGTGATCTGAATAAAGACGATCTCAATAAGCAGCTTCTTTCACGGCTTCTTGAGGAAGCGGGCCTGTGGTTGAGCGACAAAGGAACCCTTGAGATCAGCTATGTCGAGCATCCTTATTTTCTTGCTCAAGTTTATCGGCAGGGATGGGAGCCTGCTGGGATTAAAGGGGCTTATTTATCCAGCTTTGTGGATAGCGAATCACTTTATGACTTGAATGACTTTGTTTTGAGCCGGAGAAGGGAGTCCATTCCGGATCAGCCCACTCAAGAAATTTCCGAATTAGCCAAAGATTTTGAAACTTTGGGAGATATCATGCAATGGGTCTCCAGTGATCTGAATGCCAAGGAAGCCTGGTTGTGGATGCTCCAGGTTGAAGTAGAAAATAAAACAGATGATGGGAGTGCTTTTGCGGCGGATTTACACAAGTACTTATTGGCAAAAGGGATTGCTCTCAGCTCGGATCAAGAGCTTTCTATGGCAGTAATACTTAAGGGATTTGCCGATCCATTCCGCCTAATTATTGAAAGGAATAAAGTCCGCTCTGATTACTTTTCTGCCGAGCTTATGGGGCGCATGATTGCATCTCTTGAAGAATTAAAGAGACCGAACGCTTCTGATTTGCGCATGAATCCAAAATATGTTCATTTATTCTTCCCTGACGTTGACCCCGCTCAAATTTTAAAACGGCTCGGTCTTTCTGATGTGACCATCGCAAGCGACGGACTTCAGTTGGATCACGGGGCCTACCATGAGGAGATTCATGTCCGTGAAGTTTTGAATACTCTCGCTTCTGAGCTCGGTGCATCAAGTGTAGACGTCGATTACGATTTCAGGAGCCTTGTGTCAAACCAGCCTCAGGATGAGCTTGGCAATCAAGTTTTAAAAACAGACCACGGATATCTTATTTTGACGAGTACGACTGATCCTATTACGGACAAGAAAGAGCTTGTGATTATGGATGACCGCTTCCAGGGCGACCACGCGGGACGGACAAGGAATCAAGTGTACGCCCGTGATTTTGCGTTGGCAGTTCACGAGATAACGGAACTTAGAATGTGGAAACTTTATGAACGGCATCTTCTCGAAGTTAAAGGGATTCATCCTGACTCGCTCTCAAATGGCCCTCACACTATCCGGGAGTGGACACTTCAAAACCTGAACCTAGCCATCCTGCTTGGAAATGAATTTCACTGGTTCGCCATGTACATGGAGCATGATTTTAAAGAAAAGAACGCTCAAAGTATGCCGAACTTAGAAAACTTTTTGAAGTATCTCAAGACCGCAGCGGAGCTTGATCAGCACACATGGGAAGATTATCTGGCCTATCGAAACACAGTAGAGCTTGCCGTTCCTCCTACGGTTATTCCTTGGATTGATTATCTCAACGATGTGGTGATTGCTAGCCAGGCGGGGTCTTCTTTAAGTGGCATAAATCAGGAATTGTTGGAACTTTTTGAGACAACTCCTTTGCTTACAACGACTTTACAGAGAGTTTATCCAAATGATCCTGCGATGAAGGCTTTGGTCAGAGAGGATATCGAGCTCACAAAGATTTCTTTAATCGGAGGTGGCGAATATCGAATTATTTTTCGTGTAACGGTAACACTGCCTGATCGATCTACTAGGGAGTTTGCGCTGAAGGTCAGTCATGACATTGAAAAAATATCTCACATGGTCAAGAGTTTCGTCACTGAGCGCCCAGATGTACAAAGTCAAATGAGTATTTGGAAACTGGCAGATGGTCGTTTTGTGCTTACGGAGCCTTATTACTCAGGGGAAAGTTTTGAAGATATCCGCTCCGCCTTTTCGTCCAGAAAAATTTCCAGGCATGATTTTGACCAGGCAACCCAGGCCGTTGCAAGAGAGTCCATGGATTTTTGGGAGCGTTCAGGAGGTTATTTTATTGGAGACCCAAGACCTGAACAATTTCGGATAAAAAAGCCGGCTGAGGGAGGGGGTAGTTGGGAAGCTTATTTGGTGGACACAGGTTTTATTAATGAATCTCGTACCGACGTACGGTTTCAAGTAAATAATAATGGAGATGTCAGTGTTGTTGATTTGAATGATACTCCCTTAAGGCCGGATGAATGGCTTGAGCGTATGAGTCCCACGGAAGTTATGCTTCATCTGTCGAGGTGGTTATTTTATTTGATTCCTGAGAATGTCAATGAATTGTTGGCTTTGTCAAATCCAGCTTCCAGTCAAATTGAATTTATTCAAAGTATCTTGAGTCCAGTTATCGTGTCACGGGATGCAATCGTCAAAGGAGTGTTGGAGGCGTTAAGTGACGAACCGGGCGCGGGCAGGGATTTTTTGAGGGCCATCGATCTTCGGGCTGTTCAGGACGACGCGCTTTCAATTGCTGTGACAAATGCTTTAATTAAACTCTACGAGCAGGAATTTAACATCATGGAACAAACTCCCGATGGCCGCCGCGGGCAGTTTGTCGCGGCACTTGCCTCACGGGCGCAAACAACTTCTGATTCAACTCAGCGGGAGGAAGATATTCGTCTGGCTAAAGCAACCGCGGGACTGATTACGGACAATGTTTCGCGTGCTGAAGCTTGGCTTGCCATAAGCCGGGCTGAATTTATGATGAGGCATAGTGCTGAGGTCAGTTTGAACATGGCCAAAAGCGCTGCAGATCAGATTGCTGTTCAAGAGATTCGAGATTCCATCCTGGTGGATATTGCTGCAATCAACATTGGAAATCCCTGACCATGCGCACTACGAAGGTACCATTCCCCAGCAGGACAAGTTTGATTTGAAGGTGTCCCTCCCGGAAACGGTACCATTGTAGTACCATTGTATATAACTTAAATGAATTAGATTTTAGCTTTAGGCTTTTGGGTATGCTCAATATTGAGTGTAGATTTTGTAAACTTTTGGTATTTTCGGGATGGATTTTAGTTTGTTTAGCTCGGTGAGCCATTTCAAATCATTCATGAGCTTACACTGCTTTTCTTTAGTCTCCCAGGATTCATTTGGCGCAGGCTGAATGTTTTCTAACTGTGCCTTGATTTTAAGACTAAGTAGATGATGGGGATTTGCAGCCAGCGCTTGCTTGAAAAAATCAGCGGCCTTCTTAAGCTCACATTGCTCCGCATAGTGGGTTCCAAGTGAAAAGAAAGCTTCCACAAAACGCGGATTAAGCGCAATTGATTTTTTAATGTACTGCTCCCATTCGCCCAATTTTTTTCCTGATTCGCGGTAAGACATCGCTAAGTTGTAATAAGCCTCGCTGTATTTTGGATTAATGGCAATCGCCCTAAGAAATTCCTTTTCCGCAATGTCGTACTTTTTCTGGTCACTGTAAATAATCCCCAGAGTGTTGTGGGGTTCTGCTAATTGCGCGCTCATTTCTGTGATTTGAGTCAATTCGTGAACAGCTTCTTCAAGCTGGTGATTTTGGTAAAGCGCGTTTGCGAAGTTCATGCGCGCTTTGACGCTATTTGGAAATTTTTTGGCGGCATCAGACCAAAGGGTCAAAGGTGATTGCCAAACAAAGTTTCTCTTGTAAGTGAGAAAAGACCAAAGACAAATAATCAAAATCAACACAATGGAACAAGCTCTCGTATTTTTGATGGCGCGATTTAAAATCTGCGGAAGCACCAAAACAAATCCAAACATGGGAAGATAGAGCCGGTGCTCCACAAATGCTTCTCGAATCGGGATGAAGCTTGATTCAACGGAAAGGGCAAGTAAAAACCAAATGACGCCGAACGATACAATGGGCATTGCTTTCCGGAGTTTGAGCACAAGCGCGACAAGGCCAGTAAGGAATAGAGCCGATGAAATGGTAGGAAAATTTAAAAAATGATATGTAATTGGGTAATTGTGTTCAATGGATTGCTTGAATGGAAAGAGAGTTAGAATTAGGTAATCGCGCACCGCGTTTAGTTCAGTCACAAAATATTCAAATCGCCCCACAGACAATGTTTCGACTGGAATAAGACCCATTTTTAAATCGGATGCAGAATGGGACAGCACCAAAGCCGGAACAATAGGTAGAGTCAACCAAAAAGGAATTAGTGACCACGCCGCATTTTTTAAAGAGCTTTTTAAAATGAGCATCTCAAAGGCGAGCAGAGCAAACGGCAGAGTGAACGCAATTTCTTTTGAAAGCATTGCTGCCACAGTGGAAGTGATTCCCATCCAGAAATAGTTTTTCCCACCTTTTAATTTGTACCGCGCATAAAAATAAAGGGTCAACAAATAAAACAAGGTCGCAATCGAAGTAATTCGCTGGACAATGTAGGACACAGCTTGTGTTTGAACGGGGTGAGTTAAAAAAAGAAGCGCTGAAAGAAATGGAATGAAGATTGTTTTTGGGCTCGCGTTCGCTCGAACAGTTTGAGACTTTTGAAGCAAAATCAAGCTCAGCAGAAATACAAGCCAGCTACTGGCGATGTGAATGAAGATGTTGAACAGATGAAAAGGGAAAGTTTTAGTTCCAGTTAAAGCCAGCTGAAGTGAAAATGTGTAGTAGGGAATAAATCGAACACCGCTATTTTTCCAAATCAAAAAGATTTGAGTTGGATTTTTTAGAAATGGATTTTCTAAAATTTGCCGGGTGTCATCATATTGGAGTGACCCATGCAGAGAATTCAAATAGATGACAAAGCCCCAAACGGTGAGGGTGATGAGGACGATGGCTTTTAATTGCTTGAGCGAAAATTCTTTCTTGAGCGCACTCATATTCGCTCTTGTGTAACGGCATTTTTAAACTTTGTGTGAAATACTCTGATTTTGCGGATGATGTAACTGAAATTGTGTTCTTTGTGTCATACAGTCTTGTCATCCCCGCATGCTTTAAGCGGGGATCCATGATCTGTGGATTCCCGCTTTCGCGGGAATGACACAGTGGAGCAACGGGTTTTGGCAGCCCTCGTAGAGGGTGCCGTTTCACAGGCAAAGGGCACAGCTTCAATGGGGGTAGGGGGAGTTAAAGAATTGAAGCGGGATTATTTTATGATTATTTTGTAAAGATTTAGTTATGATTTCAAAGCAAGGCTGGAAATATTTTTTAGTAATTCGTCAGTATTATGGTAGCAGATGAGCTGAGCGGCTCTAAAATCTCTAATCGCTTCAGTTGTAAGATGGTTTGGGCAAAAAGCATAAAACGGGATGGACTTTGTGGCTTCTTGAGCGCGTAAGGTTTTGAACACATGCACTGCGTCAATTACATTCCGTTCTTCCCAGTACTGGCACAAAATAAAATTAGGTTTTTCACTCGTCGCAGTTTGAAGCGCATCAGCAGTGTCAAGTGCTCGAACCATCGAGTGGCCTTTTGATTTCAGAAAATTTTGTATTTGTTCCAGAATAAAATCTTGAACAGCAAGCACCATCACTTTGCATCCTGTGGCGGTAGAGGTTGTTTGAGTTTGTGGGCTGCGAACTGCTTCCGGATTGAGCATAGAAAGCGCCTTTTTTACCTCTTCGCTTGTACGGATTCCCAGCGCCTTATGCACTTTTTCAATTAGAATTTCTGCGGTAAATGGCTTGGGTAAAAAATCTGCAATGTCTGAAGTCGCAAAAAATTCTTTCATTTCAGGACGCGCAGACATCATGAGCACGGGAGCTGTCCGCACGCGGCCGCTTTTTCCTCGAAGTGCTTTTAAAAAATCGTAGCCGCTCATCCGCGGCATGAGCACGTCTGTGATGACCAAATCAGGTTCATTTTTCACGGCGATTTCAAGACCCTCGACTCCATCGCGGGCAAGCAAAACATCGTAATCAAGTGTCCTGAGTCGGGATTCAATTAACTGAGTTATGACGGGTTCATCATCAATGACGAGGATGGTTTTTTTTGTTGCCACGTGTACTCCTTTTTTAAAAACGTACCATGTGAAATAAGCGGCGTCAAATTTGACTCAACATTTTAGCTTTTTTGTGGGTTGGACGGGCGCATCCCACTTGATGCAGTTGTTTTTCATGTCATCCTGAGCCCTTCGCTTGTCATCCTGAACGAAGTGAAGGATCTAGCGCTCAGGGTAAACTCCGCGAAGGATCTAAGTTCACTAGATTCTTCTGCCACAGTGCTGGCGGACAAGTCGGCTCCGCCTCATCCGCCAGAGGACGGATTCGTCCTTTTGGCGAAGAATGACACGCTGAATGAAGTGGTTATGCACCCACAAGGCCATTGCCTCTTGAAATCAGCGTGTGTTACCATGTTCATTCATAGGGGAATTTCATCCATGTACACCGTCACCAAAGAAATTGATTTTTGCTATGGACACCGCCTTCTCAATTATGACGGCGCCTGCCGCCATTTACACGGACACAATGCCCGCGTGGAAGTGGAGCTTGAGCGTAACACGCTTGATGAGCGTGGTATGGTTTTTGATTTTTCAGAAATCAAGCGTATTCTCCAGAAGTGGATTGACGAGACGCTTGACCATACCATGCTTTTAAGTGAGCAAGACCCCTTGATTCCTGTTCTCAAGGAAAAGCGTGAACGTTTTTACGTTTTGGAATCCAATCCGACCGCTGAAACAATTGCAAAACTCATTTTTGATTATGCAAAGTCAAAACGTCTGCCTGTTGTCCGAGTCACACTCTGGGAAACCGAGCGCTCTTTTGCAACCTACCGTGAGCCTGCTTGTCATTCTGAGGGCAAAGCCAGAAGAATCTAGTGTATGCAAGATCCTTCGGTCAAAACTTTGGAATACTGGCCTCAGGATGACATGAAATGCATATGAATTCAAAATGACACAAACAACTATGCCCCGCCTCACACTTCTTTTGGGTCCCGCTGGATGCGGGAAGACGCACCGGGTCATCCAGGAATTTGCCGCTTCACTCAACACTTCAGACCATTTGCTTCGAGACGACCTCTTATTTATTCTTCCGACCGCTGAGCATAGGGAACGCATCATTGATCTTGTGCTCAGGCAGGGACAGCTTGGGTTTTTCCACAAGCGCATCACCACTTTTGACCGCTCGTTACGTTCCTATTTGAATGTTGGCCACCTCGCTTTTGTGACTGATGCGTCACGCCTCATGATTTTGAGGGAAATTTTAGTCAGAACGGGTTTCCGTTATTTTAAAACTAAGACGATTTCAAGCGGCTTTCTTGAACTAATCGCTCAAACCATTACCGAACTAAAGGAAAATTTAATTCGCCCAGAAGAATTAAGACGCAGGCTTGCACTTCTCGCAAAACGTTTTCCCGAATTCGAACCAAAGTATCTTGACCTTGACGCGGTTTTTACTGCTTATGACCAGGAACTTGAGAAAAGAAATTTAATTGACCAGCGCGACGCGCTTCAAATTTTAGAAGCAGCACTCAAGCGCGGTGAGTTTAACGCTCCCGAACTTGACTCTGTTTGGGTGGACGGATTTTCAGAATTTTCTAAGCTTCAGCTTGCCTTCATTGAATTCCTCGCGCGTCACTCTCAAAAAATGACCGTTACGCTAACCATGGACCAAGACCCTTTTCGGAAGCCGCTTTTTGAAATTGTTTCTGAGACGCGCGCACGTTTTGAAGAAATGGGATTTTGCACTGTGTGGCAAGAGGAGAAAAATTGGCGCGCCAAATCACATGCGCTTGCTCACTTGAGCATGTCTGTTTTTTCAGAAGGCGCTGTTAAGCCGATTGTTCCGGATGAAAGCATTCAAGTATTTGAAGCAACTGGAATTTCTGGGGAACTTGAACTGATTGCCAGAGAGATTCGAAAATTGGTGCGCGGCGCACAGTATTATTTTTCGGACATTGCAGTCATTTTGCGAAATGTTGGACCTTACGCGAGCACACTTCAAAGCATTTTTTCAAAATATGAAATTCCGTATGAATTTCACGAGCGTGAGCGGCTCAGACTCACTCCGATTGCACGCACACTTCAAAGTTTCTTCGCCATCTTTTTGAATGACTGGACGAGGGTAGACCTTCTTAATTTCTTAAAATCAAGTTATGTCTCTATTCCGTATGAGCTTGTTTGTGAGCTTGAGCTTACTGCGTACCGGAAGGGAATTTTTAAGGACAGAGCCTATTGGCTTTCAAGTTTTCCAGAGGTTCAAATTTTCCGAGACCTGGCATTTTTTGAAGACCGGTTTCTCAAACTTAGTTCCGCTCAAGAATTTGTTCGTTGGGTAAAGGACGCAATGAATCACTTCGGTCTTCTTCATTTATCTGAAGCGCTGGATGAAAAATCGGTGCGGGACCGCGTGAGCGCAAAGAGAATTTTACTGCTCCTGAGTGAGTTTGAGCAGAAGCACAGAGCCGACACCTC
The DNA here is from genome assembly GCA_023247075.1 of Candidatus Omnitrophota bacterium. Taxonomy (GTDB): domain Bacteria; phylum Omnitrophota; class Omnitrophia; order Omnitrophales; family Danuiimicrobiaceae; genus JAHFHD01. The sequence continues at coordinate 12,891 of JAHFHD010000029.1, forward strand.
ATCTCTAAACGCGTGTCATCCTGAGCCCTTCGGCGTGTGTCATCCTGAACGACACGTCTTACGAGTGCGCAAAAGCGCGAGTGAAGGATCTGAGCGCCTCGAGGGCAAGCTCCGCGAAGGATCTAGCGCTCAAAGCAAACTTCATGGAGCATTTAACAAATCTTCGTCACTAGAGCTCCTCAGGATGACACAAGACACTTGCCCTCCTCGCAATGACGCTGCCTTACAATTCGCTGACGAATTTCTTCACTTGATGGGTGTTGACCTTTTTTCGCTGCATAGCCGCGACAAAAACAAAGTCCAAATTTACAATGTCTCAGTGGCAAGGCAAAAAGAATACAAAGCTATTTTTCTCCCCGGCCTCCTCGAAAAAGAATTTCCGGTGCAAATTAAAGAAGACCCCATATTTTCTGACCGTGAGCGCCGTGAGCTCAATCAAAAAGGAGAAGTATTGCGAGAACGTTTACCGCGGCAGGCATTTGAACGTTATTTATTTTATCTTTCAGTTTCCCGCGCTCGCGAGCGGCTTATTCTTTCTTACCCGCGATTTAATCTTGAGGGAAAAGAGGCGCTTCCCTCATTTTATGTTGAGGAAGTGAGGAAACTTTTTAATGGTGAGCTTCATGGCAAAAAACAGCTTGTCACAGATGTGCTTCCAAAATGGGAAGAAATTGAAACGCTTCGCGAAGCTGAAGCGAATGTTATTTATGAGCTTTGGCGTGTTCCATTTGAAAGCCGTAAGGCGCGTGACGCGCAAAAAAATTTTTCAGTGGAATCCGTATTTCATCTTTACAATTACCTCTGCAAAACTGAATCATTCCGCGCAGCTCTCTTGCGCCTATTTTCTCCAATTGAAGGAGTTATTTTAGACCCCAGGGTCAAAAATTTATTTTTTCCAAAAGACAGAACCTTAAGCCCAACGCGCCTTGAAGAATATGGCGAATGTTCCTACCGGTATTTTGCTCACCGATTGCTTCACCTTGAAAGTCAGACGGATGGAATTGACATCAGGCGACGGGGAATTGTTCTTCACAGCGTTCTTGAACAATTTTTCAAATGGTGGCTTGTGGAGCGCAAAGGAAAAGTGTCTTTGAATGAAGCGAGGAATTACTGCCTGAATCAGTTTCAGAAATTTTGGGATGAGCAGCCTCTGACGGGCGAGCGGTATTACAAAATTGAGCTTGAGCGAAAACGAATGGAGAAGATGATTCTTCAGGTTTTGCGTCGTGAGATGGTTGAGAAAACGCCACCACTTGAAGGGCTTACTCCTACTTATTTTGAGCAACACTTTGAAGATTTTCATCTCAAAGGAGAAGGTTCCGAATTTATTTTAAGAGGAGTCATTGACCGAATTGATCTTGATCCAAGCAAAACCTATGCGCTTGTCATCGATTACAAAACCGGGAAACAATTTGCGAGTGCTCAGCTTGCAAATGGGACTTCACTTCAGCTTCCTTTGTACCTTTCTGCTATTCAGGAAAAACTAGGGCTAAAGCCTTTGGGCGGGCATCTTTATTCGCTTTCAGCGGGCGCTTCAAGCGGGTTTCATCACAAGGAGAATTTAAGTCACGTTGGGTCAAAGACAAGAAAAAGGAATCAATATTCAAAGGAAGAGTTTGAAGATGTTCTCTCCCGTGCTGCTCAATTTGCGGCGAAATATGCGAACGGAATTGAGCAGGCTCAAATTTTAGTCCGGCCGCGGGATTGCGTGTCCTTTTGTTCCTATTCGGGACTTTGTCGGATTGAGAAGTGGCGTTTAAAGCATATTTACCGAGAAATTAAAAAAGAGGATGAGAGTCTTTGTCATACTAAGTCATTTGCATGTCATCCTGAACGACACGTCTTGCGAGTGCGCACATCATCGTAGACGGACAACAAGTCCGTCACACTTTTGGAGAGAAACATCAAGTTTCTCCCAAAAAGTGCTCGCGCAACAAGCGCGCAGCGCGATAAGTACTGGCGCATTAACGCCGGCAAAAGCGCGAGTGAAGGATCTAGCGTAAACAGATGAAAAACTATTGTGTTTACATAATGGCTAATCGGTCTAAAACTCTTTACATTGGGGTTACAAATAATCTCAACCGCCGCGTGTTTGAACATAAAAATGACATCAATACGTTTTCATTTTAGGGATTATGGTAAATCTTACAGAAACACAAAAACAAGCGGTTGAAACAGTCGACCTAAATGTATGCGTGTCGGCGGGCGCGGGAACCGGGAAAACCCGTGTGCTGGTCGAGCGATTTCTTCATCTGATTAAACATGGATTTGCTCGTTCAGGAGAAATTCTCGCAATTACCTACACTGAAAAGGCAGCACATGAAATGAAAGCGCGTATTGCACGGGGCTTAAGTGAACGCGGCCTGAATGCTGCGCGGCGAGAACTTGAGAACGCCTACATTGGAACCATTCACGCATTTTGTTCCCGCGTGCTCCGTGAGCACCCGCTTGAAGCCGAGGTTGATCCCAAATTTAGAATTCTTGAAGAAACCGAATCCGTGTTTCTTAAAAATCAAGTGTGGGACAAGCTTGTGGAAACTCGTTTTCAGGAGCCGAGTATTTTTGAATTGCTGCAAACCTATTCCGAGGATGGTATTAGGGACACACTCTTTTCAGTGTTTTGCAGAAAACAAACTTTTGATCCAGGAAAAAAAGATTGGGCAGCTTACGGCATGGGAAATTCTGTCGAGTGGAATCAGCTTGAATCTTTCCTGATGGAGCAGACGCGCGCTGCTTTTCTTCCGCTTAAAAGCTATGCAGAGAAGCATGGAGATGATTTCTCGCTCATATTAGCAAGCTTTGAGAAACAAGTGAAAACCTGGGAAGATGTTGAGGAACTTAAAACCATCCGGCAAAAATTCAGGCGGCAGGGAAAATGGGCGGAGGCCGTGGACACATTTCGAGCAGCGCTTGATGATTGGATTGCTTATTCGGTAGAAGCGCTTGCAAAGCCGCATTGGGACACTTTTCTTTCTTTGCTTGAAGATTTTGAGAATCAGCTGAAGAGCGCAAAAGAAGAAGCGGTTGTGCTCGACTTTAGTGATTTGGAACGAAAAGCGTTTGAGCTGCTTTCGGGCGTGTCGCCGGCTCAGACCGCAATCAGAAGTCTTTACCGTGAGCGTTTTAAATTTGTGATGGTAGATGAATTTCAAGACACCTCTGCGATTCAAAATGAATTAATCGCGCTTATTAGTAATCCCACGAATTTATTTATTGTTGGCGACGCAAAACAATCGATTTATGGTTTTCGTGGGACGGACACAGCGCTTTTTTTGAATCGTGAGGCTCAATTTGAAAAAGAAGGAACCAGCAAGGTTTTGGTGCTCAATGAAAATTTCAGGTCGCAAAGAGGTGTTCTCGATTTTGTAAATTCATTTTTTCAAAAGCTCTGGCTCGAATCAACCAAGAAGTTTGAGCCGCTTCTTCTTGCAGAGACTTCGTCGCTTAATGGCAGCGCAGCCAGGGATCGCTCTGAACCTTCCGTTGAATTAATAACGATTGAGCAAAAGGACAAAGAGACGGTTGAAGAGGGGAGGATGCGCGAAGCAAGAGCGCTTGCAATCAGGATTCGAGAATTGGTTGATTCAGGTGCTTGTGGCTACGGAGACATCGCGATGCTGTTTCGGGCAAGTACTGACATGTATTTTTATGAGCATGAGCTGAGGAATCTGCATATTCCCTTTTACACCATTAGCGGCCGTGGGTTTTACCATCAGCCGGAAGTGCGTGATTTGATTTTGTTTCTTGAAACCCTTGAAAATCCATACCTTGATATTCCACTTGCGAGCGTACTTCGTTCACCGCTCGTACAGGTAACGGACGACACGCTTTTTTGGCTTACGAACATTTCAAAAGAAAAATCAAAATCCACGCCTCTTTATGTAGCCGTGTTGGCCTGTGAAGCGATTAATGAAATTTCTGAAGCAGACCAAAACCGACTCATTTTTTTTAAGAGTTTATTTACCCGTCTTTTAGCAGAAAAAGAAAAGTGGAGTGTTTCTGAATGCATCGAACAGATTTTAAGTGAAACTTCTTATGACCGGTATGTGCTTGGACTTCCTCATGGAAAGCGTCACTTTGCTAATTTACGCAAACTCATTGAGGTTGCCCGTGAGCTTGAGAGCCGGGACGCGATTCATCTTGGGGATTTTGTGCGCCTCATTAAAGAATTTCAAGTAGATGAAGTGCGTGAGCTTGAAGCGCAAATCGAGGCAGAAGAAGGGGAAGTGGTGAAGCTCATGACCATTCACAAAGCTAAGGGGCTAGAGTTTGGAACAGTTATGCTCCCGGATTTGAGTCGGAAAAACAATGGGGGGTTTGAAAAAATTCTGGTAGATCAGGAATTTGGATTTGGACTAAAGGGGTTTAATGAATGCTCCGGGGAATTCGAGAAAGGTTTCTTTTACAAAAAAATTGAAGCAAAGCGCAAGGCGCACGCTCATGACGAATTAAAGCGGCTGCTTTATGTGGCTATGACCCGCGCGAAGAATCAGTTGATTTTTTCGGGACTTTCAAAATCCAGCACAGATGTTCTGGAAGAAGAGATTCAGGAAGAGGGTGAAAAGTCGTGGTATGAATTAATTGATGATTTTGTGAGTCACAATGCAGCTTCTGGCGCACTCAACACACGTGTTACGGACCCATCTTACCAAGTGAAATGCTTACCATCTTCAATTGTGGAAACTCAAATAGGACAAGCGCTCCGCGCACTTGAACCAGTTGAAGTGGGGGGAATATCAGATGAAGCAGAGAAAGTGATTGAACGGCTCAAGCCATTCATCCCCCCAAGTTTTGAGCGTCTTGATCTCCCTGTTTCTGCTTATTTGAGTTTTGAACATGACCCGCTTGAGTACAAGCGCACTTATGAATGCGGAGGGGTGTTGCCTACGCCATCTACCGTGTCGTTAAAATTGCGTTCTTTGTCATTCCCGCGAAAGCGGGAATCCACAGATTCTGGATCCCCGCTTAAAGCATGCGGGGATGACAAAGGAGTGTGGGGCAAAGAACGCAATTTGAGTTGTACGACCGTGCTATCTATCGTAAGTAACAATGGAAAAAACGAAGAAGAATCGTTTGATGAGGATGAAACACTTTTAAGCTCTACTGAATTTGGAACTGTCGTCCATCAAATTTTCGAGTTTCTTGTCACAAATCCGAAGCAGGCCGAAAAACGTGTTTCAGAAATTCTTCGCAGCGCTACTTCAAATTTAGAATTAAAAGACCAGAAAGAAATTGAAAAATTAACGCACCAATTTATTGCTTCGTCTGTGTTTGGTGAAATCCGGAACGCAAAAATGCGTTACTCAGAAATTCCTTTTGTGCTACGATTGCATTCAGGTTTGGTGCAAGGCGTGCTTGACCTTTTGTACGAATGCGCGGATGGTTCGTGGGTCATTTTAGATTACAAAACGAATCAAATCAGCGACCTTGAAGTAGAGCAAACAGCCGAGCGTTACAAAACACAAATGATGTTTTACGCGCTTGCTTGCCACGAGCTGCTTCATATTCCGGTGAAGCGCGCAACACTTTACTTTGCAAGACTCGACAAAACATATGATTTTTCTTTAGGGGGTCTTGATTTTCAAAAACTTCGCCGTAATTTTGAATTGCTGCAATCCAAAGTGATTCAAGCGCGTAAGGAATGGCAGTTGTCAGCATGTCATTTTGAACGAAGCCCTGTATTTTAAGGGTGAGGCGAAGTGAAGAATCTAGTGAACTCTAGATCCTTCAGCGTCCGTTGGCGCTTCAGGATGACATTAAATCATAAATTAAGAGGGTAAAAATCCAATGAGTCGATTAAGCGCTTACCGCGAGTCAATTCTTCAAACCAATTATGATTTTATTAAGACGCGGGTTCTTCAGACTGCTTTTGAGCTCGATATTTTTGAGCGAATCGGGCGTGAATCGAAAACTGCCGTGACACTTACAGAAGAAATGAACGCGCAAGTGGATAGCCTTGAGCTTTTTTTGAATGCTTTAGTGGCGCTTGGATTTTTAAGTTCTGAAGGCAAGGCGTATCAAAATACAAAATATGGACTCGAACTTTTCTTAAAAACAAGCCCGCTTTATGTGGGTGATATTGTGCGGCATTATTCAGAATCTTCCAAGAACTGGGTTCGATTAAAAGAAAGTGTTTTGCTGAATCGGCCAGTTGAAAAGTTTAATCTTTTTAAAATTGTTGATACTCAGGCCATTGAGCGGTTTGCTCAGGCGATGCACAATACGGCGATGGGACATGCTGAATTGCTTTCAAAAAAGGTGTCTTTGTCGCGCTACAAAACTTTACTTGATTTGGGTGGCGGACCGGGTACTTTTACCGTTCATTTTCTGAAGGAAAATCCAAATTTAACGGCCACCATTTTTGATGTTCCGCCTACTCTTAAGGTCACTCGAAAATTAGTTCAAGATGCCGGATTTTTAGACCGCGTTACATTTATCGAGGGTGATTTTAATCGAGATTTAATTAAGGGAACTTTTGACGTTTGTTTTCTTTCTCACATCATTCACGGGCAGGGAGAGGATCAAAATGAAGCATTGTTCCGAAAAATATTTGCGCTGCTTAATTCAAAAGGGGAATTAATTGTCCAGGACTTTTTTTTAAACTCTGACCGTAAGTCGCCTCAGTTTGCAACTCTTTTTGCGCTTCACATGCTGGTCGGGACTGACAAGGGCAGGACTTACTCTTTTGACGAAGTGGAGCGATGGATGAGTCTGGCCGGCTTTACCCGCATTTCACGCTCCGCTCTCAAACTTCCCAGGTCCATCTCACTTCTCTTCGCCGAGAAGCCGTAAGTTCTTGATCGCGGTTTAAGCGTTTTTAATAAAATGAAACTTTTTTTATTTCAATTCTTTTTTGGAGAGAATGTTGAATTTTGCGTCAAAGTCGTAGATGACAGGAATGCCCGTTCCAAGGTCAAGCTTAAGCACTTCTTCCTTCGTGAGTTTATCAAGATGCATGATAATGGAACGCAGACTATTACCATGCGCGGCAACCAGAATATTTTTTCCCGCCTTTAAATCCGGAACAATGGTACTTTTAAAATAGGGAAGTGTACGCGCCGCCGTGTCTTTTAAGCTTTCTCCATTGGGGGGAGCGATGTCAAAACTTCTTCGCCAAATGTGAACTTGTTCGTCGCCATATTTTTTAGCAGTCTCTGCTTTGTTAAGTCCTTGAAGGTCTCCATAATGACGTTCGTTGAGTGCTTGATCTTTTTCAATTTTGATTTTTTCCTGCCCAATGGTTTTGAGGACAATGGAAAGCGTTTCATTAGCGCGTTGAAGTAGGGACGTGTACGCTTTGTCGAACTTAATTCCTTTTAATTTTTCACCACCCTGCTTTGCTTCTTTTCTACCTTGATCTGTCAAGGGAACATCTTCCCAGCCGGTAAATTTATTTTCTAGGTTCCACTGGCTTTGACCATGACGAATGAGTGCAAGTTTTGGCATTTAAGTCCCTTTCAAGTGTAGTGCTTTTAATATTTTATTGTCATCCTGAGTCGCCACAGGACGACGAAGGATCTCGGATTAGCCAGATTCTTCGCTCCGCGCAGCAGCCCTTTAGGGTCGCTCAGAATGACAGCAATTATGAATGCGTTAAGCAGAGCGCGTATTTTACTCGAAAAGATTTGGTTGTCATCAAAAATGAAGTGAATGCAGAATCATCTGAATGGTACAATCAAAAAATATGACACAGTCAACGACCAAGCCAAATCGACTTATTCACGAGAAAAGTCCCTATTTACTCCAGCATGCTTACAACCCGGTGAATTGGTTTGCTTGGGGCGAAGAAGCATTTCAAACCGCAAAAAAAGAAAACAAACCCATTTTACTTTCTATTGGTTACTCGACTTGTCATTGGTGCCACGTGATGGAAGAGGAGTGTTTTTCAAATCTAGAGATTGCTGAAATGATGACAAACACAGTGGTGGCCATTAAGGTTGACCGTGAGGAACGGCCGGACATTGACCATATTTATATGAAAGCTGTGACAGCGATGACGGGTTCGGGCGGCTGGCCGCTTAACGTTTTTCTGACTCATGACTTAAAACCATTTTACGGCGGTACTTATTTTCCTCCGGAAAATAAATGGGGCAGACCTGGTTTTCCGGCTGTGCTTCAGATGATTTATGGAAAGTGGCTGAATGAGCGGGAAAAAATCGTAGCGTCAAGCGAAGGAATTGCCAAATACCTCGAAGAAGAATTGGCCAAAAGCGCTGTGTCTGGGCCGCTTAATGGCACGATGCTCGAAAAAACTTATGATGAGCTACTCGCTCGATTTGATCCAGACCAAGGTGGTTTTGGGGCTGCGCCCAAATTTCCGCAGAGCCACATGAATTCATTCTTGCTTCGGTATTGGAAGCGGACAAATCAAAGTGAAGCGCTTCATATGGTGGAGCGAACACTTCAGCAAATGGCGCTTGGCGGAATTCATGACCAGCTTGGCGGCGGATTCCACCGGTATTCAACTGACGCGGACTGGTTTCTCCCACATTTTGAGAAAATGCTTTATGACCAAGCCATTCTCGCTCGGTCTTATGTGGAGGCGTATCAGACAACGGGTAAGCCCGAATATGCGCGCATTGCCAGCGGAATTTTTGATTATGTTTTGCGCGACTTAACAGACGAAGGCGGTGCTTTTTATTCTGCCGAAGATGCGGACAGTTATCCGCCCGAGCAGGAAGCAAAAACCAAAAAGATGGAAGGGGCGTTTTATGTTTGGTCAGCTCAAGAGCTGGAACTTCTTTTGGGTGTTGAGAATGCTCGAATTACGAGTGAGTTTTATGGCGTCAATCCAGATGGAAATGTGGCGCAAGACCCGCATGATGAATTTCATGGGAAAAATATTTTAGCGGTTTCAAGTACGGTAGAAATAATTGCAAAGAGGCACAGTAAAAGTTCTGAAGAAGTAATTAAAATAATAGAGCAGGGGAAAGAAAAACTTTTTGCTGCCAGAACCAAACGGCCAAGACCGCATTTGGATGACAAGATTCTTCTTGATTGGAATGGGCTCATGATTGCAAGTCTCGCATATGGCTCGCGTGCACTTGGCAGTGTGCGTTACAAAGAAGCAGCGCAAAAAGCAGCGGACTTTCTCCTTGAAAAAATGAAATGTAAAGATGGGCGTCTGGTTCATAGATTCAGGGACCTAGACGCATCTATTCCCGGTTTTCTTGAAGATTACGCTTTTTTTAGCTACGGCCTTCTAGAGCTTTATGAAGCAAGTTTCAACGTTAAGTATTTAAAAGAAGCTCAGTCACTTATTTATAAAATGCATGAATTGTTTTGGGATGAGGAGCGTGGGGGATTTTAC
>JAHFHD010000100.1 GCA_023247075.1 Candidatus Omnitrophota bacterium
AGTGTGGCGATTGAAGGAGAACTGATTACCACCATTGCCATGGAAAAAGAACTCAGATTTGCCATTCGTGAAGGCGGCAAGACAGTTGGTGCAGGTGTGGTTAGTGAGATTGTGGAGTAAGGGATAAAATATGGCGACACGAGAAAAAGTTCGCATCAAACTTCGCGCGTACGACCACCGAATTCTAGACCAGTCTGTGCATGAAATCGTGAGTACTGTAAAACTGACTGGAGCTCGGATCGTTGGGCCAATTCCGCTACCCACCGCGATTTGGAAAACCACAGTTTTAAAAGGTCCCACGATTGATAAAAAAGCGCGGGAACAGTTTGAACAAAGAACCCACAAACGGCTTTTGGAAATTATGGATCCAACAGCGCGAACAGTTGATGCGTTGATGAAGCTAGCTTTACCAGCGGGCGTTGACGTTGAAATCAAGCTTTAAGAGTTTAGGAATTTAAAAATGATTGGCTTATTAGCAAAAAAAGTTGGAATGACTCAAATTTTTGATACAGAAGGAAAGCAGGTTCCGGTCACGGTACTTGAAGTAGGACCATGCTCTATTCTTCAAATTAAAAAGGCCGAGACAGACGGGTATCAAGCAGTGCAGCTCGCTTTTGACCCCAAAAAGGAAGTGCGCTGCAATCGCGCTGAAGCGGGACATTTTAAAAAATATCAGGTGGCTCCTAAGAAGTTTATTGCCGAAATTAGAACCGAAAACATCGAAGGTCTTGAAGCTGGAAAAGAAGTGCATGTTAATAATTTTGCGATTGGAGATTATGTGGATGTGGTGGGAACCTCAATTGGCCGCGGCTTTCAAGGTGTTGTGAAACGCCATAATTACACAGGCGGCGAAGCAGGACATGGGTCAATGTTTGGACGCGTTCCCGGTTCAATTGGCTCCTCCTCTTTTCCTTCCCGTGTTTTCAAGGGCATGAGGTTGCCGGGTCATATGGGAGCGGCACGTACAACCATTCAAAATTTACGAGTCGAGAAGATTGACACTGAAAATCATTTGATGGCAATCAGAGGAGCTGTTCCTGGGGCAAAAAATAGTTATGTGATTATAAAGGAAGCATTAAAGCGAAGGCGTGTCCGAAAATGGCGCACACCACAGGAAGGTTTGGAAGAACTTAAACTTCCTGAGAAGAAGAAAGTGGCGGTGCAAGCGGCGACTAAAAAACCAGAACCCGCCAAGAAACCTGCAGCAGCTGCAAAGAAAAAGGAATCTAAATAATAATGAGTGAAGCAATTGTTTTAACAAAAGAAGGTGAAAAAGTAGGAGAGCTTAAGCTCAATCCGGAGTTGTTTGACGTGAGAGTGAATCAACAGCTTCTTGCTCTTGTTCAAAAGGCATATGCGGGAAATTTACGCCGAGGGACACATGCCACAAAAACACGCGGAGAGGTGCGAGGCGGAGGAAAGAAGCCCTGGAAACAAAAAGGAACCGGTCGGGCAAGACATGGATCCAGAAGATCACCCATTTGGCGCGGTGGTGGAACGGTGTTCGGACCTCATCCCAGAAGTTATTTTACGGCGCTGCCAGATGGAATGAAGCGCAAAGCATTGATTAGCGCTTTGAGCTTAAAGAATAAAGAGCAAAATTTACTCCTTCTTCAAGATTGCGAATTAAAAAGTCATAAAACAAAAGAGTTTGCTCAAGTGGTAAAAGCACTGAAACTAGAAAATTCAAAAACACTTTTGATTGTCAATTCTGAAAGTGAAAATCTCACTCGCAGCTCTCGAAATTTAAAGCATCTTGTTGCTGTAAAGATGGCTCGTGATGTGAATGCTTACCACGTGCTCAGACGTCCAAAACTTCTCATAGAACAAGGCGCAATCTCAGTGCTTGAAGCCCGGCTGCTTCATGACTCAAATTTGGATGTCAAAACGAATAATTCCGAGACCGAGGAGAAAGTTTAGTCATGAACGTCTACGAAGTCATACGTGAGCCGTTGATTACGGAAAAAGGAACCAAACAAGAAAAAGTGCGAAAGTATTTTTTTAGGGTAGATCGGCGCGCCGGCAAGCGTGAAATTCGGGATGCTGTGGAGCGCGTATTTAATGTTCGGGTTAAAAAGGTAAATACAATGCTCATAGGTGGAAAATGGAAACGGGTTCGGTTTCAACCCGGAAAAACGGCAGAGTGGAAAAAAGCAATCGTTACTTTAAAGGAAGGCCAAAAAATCGAATTGACATGAGGATGAACTGTGGCACTTATTAAATTTAAACCTACAACACCAACACGGCGTTTCGGAAGTGGGTATGACTTTGCTGAAATTACAACAGACCGCCCCTACAAGCCACTTACAGAAATCAAGAAACGTACAGGCGGTCGGAATTTATATGGTCATATTACTTGCTACCATCACGGTGGTGGACACAAACGCCGGCTGCGGCTCGTTGACTTTAAACGCGTGAAGCGGGGAACGGACGCGAAGGTTTTAACGATTGAATATGATCCTAATCGAACCAGCCGAATTGCGTTGATTGAGCACTCGGACGGAGTAAAAAGTTATATTCTGGCTCCTCAGGGTCTCCAAGTTGGTGAAACTGTTTCGAGTGGGGAAAAAGCAGAAGTTAAAATTGGAAATCACTTACCACTCAGGTGCATTCCTGAAGGTACGCCGATTCATAATATCGAACTTGAACCAGGATGCGGTGGCAGAATGGTTCGGTCGGCAGGAAGTTCGGCGCATATCATGGCGAAAGAAAATGAGTACGCCCATGTTAAACTGCCTTCTGGTGAAGTGAGAATGGTCAAACTCGAGGCATACGCGACCATTGGTCAATGTTCTAACATTGATCACGAAAATATTTCTTATGGAAAAGCAGGCAGAAAAAGATGGCTCGGAATTCGGCCAACCACTCGCGGTGTAGCGATGAATCCTGTAGACCATCCACTTGGTGGAGGTGAAGGAAAAAGTTCAGGAGGTCGCCACCCTGTTAGTGCTTGGGGACAGCTTTCAAAAGGCCTTAAGACACGGAAAAAGAAAAAGAAGAGCGGTCAGTTTATTGTTCGGGACAGGAGGCTTTAAAAGTGGGTCGATCTTCGAAAAAAGGAGCTTTTGCAGATGAGAAGCTTTTGATTAAAGCAGCAAAAGCGATTCAAACAAAGGACCGAAAACCAATTAAAACTTGGTCACGCAGATCAACCATACTTCCCGAATTGGTTGGTCTTACTTTTGCGGTTCACAATGGGAAGGCATTTCAAAATGTGATGGTTACAGAAAATATGGTTGGACATAAATTGGGAGAATTTGCGCCAACCCGAACATTTAGAAAACACAGTGCAGCGCAGGACAAAGCAAAGGCAATGGCCGTAGGTGCAAAAACATAAGCTGGTAATGAACATAGCGAGCTAAATTATGGAAGCAAAAGCAATTACTCGGTATATTAGAATTTCACCAAGAAAAATGCGGCTTGTGTTGGATCAAGTGCGCTTCAAATCACTTCCGGAAGCGTACCAGATACTTTCGGTATTGAAGAAAAAAGCCGCTCATCTCATTACTAAAACTTTGAAGAGCGCTGAAGCCAATGCTCGCGTGAAGAAAATGGATGAAACCAGACTTTATATTCGGGACATACGCGCCGACGGAGGGCCTTCACTAAAGCGTTACATGTCAAGATCAATGGGCCGCGCAGATGTTATTTTAAAACGTTTTTCACATTTGAGTATTGAGCTTGCTGAACATGAGCGGAAATTAGTTCCAGTGAAAGACAGAGCACAAGAAGGATTAAAAGGCCAAACGGTAACACCAAAGAAAAGAAGCAAAGTAGTAGCAGCTTCTTCTTAAGGAGTAATTGTGGGACAAAAAGCTCATCCATACGGATTAAGACTTGGGTACATCAGAGATTGGAAAGCCAAATGGTTTGCGCGCAAGGATTTTGGCCGTTTTCTCTTGGAAGATTTAAAGATTCGAGCGTTTATTAAAAAAACACTGAAGATGGCTGGAGTTTCTGATATTACGATTGAACGTTCAGCTGGGAAGATCCGAATTTGGATTTTTACGGCGCGGCCAGGAATTGTGATTGGCCGTGGTGGACAAGAAATCAATAAGGTTCGCGACCAAGTTGCGCAGTTAACGGAAAGCGAAGTGCATTTGGACATTAAAGAAGTAAAAGTTCCGCAAGTGGATGCACAGCTCGTTGCAGAAAATGTAGCGGTTCAACTCGAACGGCGCGTTGCATTTCGGCGCGCAATGAAAAAGGCGGTCGCTGGAGCCATGGCGAAGGGTGCTGGTGGGATTAAAATTATGTGTAAAGGACGCCTTGGAGGTTCAGAAATTGCCCGCACTGAAGGGTACAAAGAGGGAAAAGTGCCGCTCAATACTTTCCGTGCGGACGTGGCTTATGGATTTTCAGAAGCTTTTACGACTTATGGAACGATTGGTGTTAAGGTTTGGATTTATCACGGAGATGTGTTGGTGAAACAGGAAGAGGCAAAGCGGATGCAGCTCCTAGAAGAAGTGAAAGTGGGACGAGCGAGTCGGGTAAAACCCCATCCTGAAAGTGCAGTGGCAGTTGCATCTGAGGTAAGCTCACAAGCTCCTGCGTCTCCAGAATCATAAGCATCGTAAAGGTTAAATTATGTCACTCATGCCAAAGAGAGTTAAGTTTAGAAAGCAGCACCGGGGAAAAATGAGAGGGATTACTTCCGGCGCAAAAGAAATCAACTTTGGTGATTATGGGCTGCGGGCAATCACCCACGGCTGGTTGACAGCAATTCAGATTGAAGCAGCCCGCGTTGCGCTGACGCGGCATGTAAAACGAGGTGGCAAGCTTTGGATGCGCGTATTTCCAGACAAATCATTTACAAAGAAACCAGCAGAAACACGTATGGGAAAAGGAAAGGGAGCGCCTGAGTATTATGTTGCGGTTGTAAAACCGGGCAGAATTTTATTTGAAATGGGAGGAATTCCAGAGGCGCTTGCCCGTTCTGCATTTCGCCTGTGTGCATACAAAATTCCTTTTCGCACTAAATTTGTGAAACGAACCGGAGTATAAAATGCCACAATTAAAAGCAAAAGAGCTAAGGTCTTTGTCGATTGATGAATTAAAAGAACGCGAAGAACAAATGCGCAAGGAACTAATGAATCTGCGTTTTGCAGCAAAGCTTGCAAAGCTAGAAAGTTTTTCAAAGTTACGACAAACCCGCCGTGCCATCGCAAAGGTGTTAACGGTTCTAAAAGAAATGGAACTTAAAAAATCATGACTGAGCGGACACTCAATCAAAAAGAATTTGTAGGAGTTGTGGTGAGTAACAAAATGCAAAAGACTGCAATTGTGGAAGTAACTCGGCTTGTGGCGCATCCCATTTATCAAAAGGTTGTCAAACAAAAACGAAAATATGCAGCTCATGATGAAGCAAACACCGCGCAAATTGGAGACGAGGTACGCATCCGGGAATCGCGGCCTATTTCTAAAACAAAAAGATGGCGGATTGTTTCCGTTCTGGCAAAGAGTTCAGCTGCTTAAGCAGCATTAGAGGTTTTTATGATTCAAATGAGATCAATTTTAGAAATTGCAGACAATACGGGAGCAAAACGGGTTGCGATGATTGGCGTGCTCAAGCGCCGGAGCAAGCGCACGGCAGAAGTGGGCGATGTGATTACTGGGTCAGTCAAGGATGCTACTCCTGATTCCATCATTAAGGCTGGCGAAGTGGTAAAGGCAGTCGTGGTGAGGTCAAGAAATCCGGTCCAGCGGCCAGACGGGTCAACACTTCGCTTTAACACGAATGCAATTGTGATTATCGACAATCAAAACAATCCAAGAGGAACCCGCATTTTTGGTCCTGTGGCGCGGGAGCTTAGAGATTTAAATTTTACGAAGATTATTTCACTTGCACCGGAGGTAGTTTAGAAATGGCCTTCACCATTAAAAAAGGCGACACCGTTAAAATTTTAACGGGGCGGGACAAAGGCAAAAAAGGAAAAATACTTCGTGTTTTTCCTGAAGAGAATCGTGTGGTTGTAGAAGCGCTTCAATTAATGGCGCATTACACCCGGCCAAGCCAGCAAAATCCAAAAGGTGGAATGATTCGTGTCGAAGGAAAAATTCACAGGTCAAATGTTCAGTTGGTTTGTCCAAAGTGCGCCCAAGCATCACGCGTAGGATTTCAGTTTTTATCAGACCGCACAAAGCAGCGTATGTGCAAGAAGTGTCACGAAATTATTTGAGCCCTAAAGGAGCGTAAGATTAAGAAATGGCAGCAACAACTAATTTAGCAGTAAAGGCTCCCAGACTTCAGGAGCTTTATCAAAAGTCCGTTGTTCCGGCAATGCAAAAGGAATTTCGTCTGACCAATAAGCTTGCGGTACCGAGGCTTGAAAAAATCGTGATTAATATGGGTGTTAAAGAAGGAGCTCAAGACATTAAATTACTTGAACAACTGACGCATGAATTGGCGTTGATTTCGGGGCAAAAGCCAATTGTTCGGCGTGCCAAAAAAGCAATTTCTGCATTCAAACTGAGAGAAGGCTCTCCGATTGGTCTTAAAGTAACCCTTCGCAAACACAGAATGTACCACTTTTTAGACCGGCTTTTGAATGTGGCAATGCCAAGAATCCGTGATTTTAGAGGTTTCCCAGAGTCGAGTTTTGATGGGCAGGGTAATTATTCGATTGGAATTCAAGAGCAAAATATTTTTCCAGAAGTAGAGCTAGACCGTATTTCGAAAAATCAAGGAATGGACATTACGTTTGTAGTTACGTCCAACGGAAAAGAAGAGTCAAAAAGATTGCTTGAGCTATTAGGATTCCCGTTCCGAAAATCATAATGAACTTAAAGATGAAAGGTAGTTTCACTCATGGCTAAGGAATGTTTGATTGTCAAGCAGCGCCGCACCCCCAAATTTAAGGTACAGGGATATCACCGGTGCCAAGTGTGCGGAAGACCGCGAGGTTACATTAGAAAGTTTAAGTTGTGCCGAATTTGTTTTCGTGAACTAGCAAATCAAGGAATCATTCCAGGAATCACAAAATCAAGCTGGTAGGATGGAGCTATGGGCGGAATAACAGACGCAATTGGAGATTACTTAACCCAGATTCGAAATGCTTCGGGTGCAGCCAAGGAGAATGTAACGATTAAGCACAGTTCTAAATTGGCAGTCCGAATGACTGAAATCTTAAGGCAGGAAGGTTTTGTCGAAAACTTCAAAGTGCTTGAAGTAGGTGTGAAGAAAAATCTTCGCATTCATCTTAAATATTCAGACGATAAAAAACCAGCCATCCAATCCCTCGTGCGTGTTTCTAAGCCTGGACTTAGGAAGTATGTAGGATGGGGTGAAATTCCACGTGTCATTGGCGGGCTTGGAATTTCGATTCTTTCAACTTCGCAAGGAGTGATGTCTGACCGGGAAGCAAGAAAGAAAAAAGTTGGCGGCGAATTGCTTTGCAAAGTGTGGTAACAGCCAAATAGGCGGATTAATTATGTCACGAATTGGAAAAAGACCGATTGTAATTCCCAAAGGTGTTCGGCTTGAACTAAATGGCCAACAAGTTCACGTAGAAGGACCAAAAGGGAAATTGGATTTTAACGCGCATCCAAGAATGAAGCTGTCCCTTGAGCAGAATGTTCTTACGGTAGACCGCCCTACAGAAACAACTCTTGATAAATCGCTCCACGGCTTAACCCGTACGCTCATTCAAAATATGATTATTGGAACGACAGACGAGTACACTAAAACGCTGGAGATTGAAGGTGTTGGTTTCCGCTCCGAATTAAAAGGAAAAATTTTACAACTTCAACTTGGTTTTTCTCATCCAATCGAATACGAAATCCCGGATGGAGTAAAGATTGAGGTAATCAAACAGACTAAAATTATTGTCAAAGGTGCGGACAAAGCACTTGTGGGACAAGCTGCCGCAAATATTCGTAGATTCTACGAGCCAGAGCCTTACAAAGGAAAAGGGATTCGGTACTCCGATGAAGTGATTCGAAGAAAGGCTGGAAAGGCGGCAGGGAGTTAATATGAAAACAGCACTTCGAAAAGAAAAGAAAAAAACAAGACAACACAGAGCACGTAAAAAGCTGGTTGGTACAGAAGAGCGGCCTCGTCTCCATCTTCACCGAACCCATCTCCACCTTTATGCCCAAGCGATTAATGATATTGAGGAACGCACGCTTCTGACATCTTCAACATTAAATCCGGAACTCAGAAAACGGGGCAAAAGCCAATGGGGTAATGTTGAAGCAGCAAAAGAATTTGGTAAGCATATGGCTGAAGCACTTAAGCAAAATAAAATTGGGAAAATTGTGTTTGATCGAGGCGGCCTTCCCTACCAAGGTCGCATTCGGGCTTTTGTTGAAACATTGCGCGAGGGTGGCATTCAAGTCTAGTGCACAGTCAAGTTAATTGGTTCATGTTCAAAATTGAGGAGTGAAAAAGTTTGA
>JAHFHD010000178.1 GCA_023247075.1 Candidatus Omnitrophota bacterium
AACCCTTTTGACTTTACTTGGAGGTGTTTCTCTGGACGCAGCAGTTCAAATCGCCATTGCTTCAGGTCAAATTGCTTCCAGCGCGATTCAACAAGAAAACCAGAAGGTCTTTGAGTTGCTTGTTGAAGAAGTTGTTTCAAGGGCTCAAGAGCTTGTTCCTTCCAATCAAACAGCTTGGTCAAACGAAAAGTTTTCAGCGCTCAAAGCAGCAATTCGCGGGCACGCAATTTCGCTTGAAGAACTTACGAATAAAGGGCTTCTTAATTTTGGTAACGGTGCTGGTGTCGCGCTTCAGACAACTTCAGGTGATGTTAACAAGCGAATAACTTTTGAATTGCTTAAAATGCCCTTTCGCGTAAAGCTTAATCCTTTCAGACAAAATGGAAATATTAAGCCAATTGTTTTAATCGGTGAAAATGCTGCGCAAATACGGTCTTCAATTTTCTCAAAAACAAGTGAATTTGATGCAGTCACTCGAAATAGCCTGAGCCGGTTGATTGGATTTATTCCGGGAGATGTGGAGGACGCAATCCGTAAGGCAAATGGCGGGAATCTCACGGCAGGAATTGCAGCGCTGCTTTCAAAAGATGAGGCGGCTGGCTTTAGCAATTTGAGCCGAGCGATTGAATTTGAGGGCGAAATTGATTTGTCCGGTCTTTCAGTTGAAGAAGCGGCTGTAAAATTAGAAAGTCACGCGGTTAGAGAACGTCATATGATTGCAATTGCCTCGCTTGTAAACGGCGTTCAAAGTCCATCTGAGCGGGCCGCGCTCATACGCCGTTATCTTGCGAGTCAATTTCCACATGAGCAATTTAATGTTTCAAATGATGGCGAATTTAATCTCACCCTCGACCAAGTCACCGCGCGTTTAGCTGACCTCAGAGCTAGCTTGTACGAACTCAGCAAAGCCGCTTAATTCAATCACTTTTGATGAGTATAAAATCTTTAATCGCGGATGCTTCACACATCGTCACGTTTACCGGCGCTGGCATCTCAACTGAAAGTGGAATCTCGGATTATCGCTCACAGGGCGGGCTCTGGCAGCGATATCAACCAGTGACTATTCAAGAGTTTCTCGTAAACGAGGAGAGCCGCCGCGAGTATTGGCGCCGCAAAAAAGAATTATATGCTCAGGTGCGTAACGCAACACCAAATGAGGGCCACAAAGGAATTGCTCGACTTGAAACACTTGGGAAATTACTTGGTGTTATCACTCAAAATATTGACGGCCTTCACCAACTCGCTGGAAACACGCGCGTCCTTGAACTCCACGGAACTGCTCGGGAAGTAACTTGCTTAAGCTGCGCGAAAACCATTCCTTCTGAAATCGTTTACCAACGCATGACAGAAGGAGAGGAAATCCCCTTATGCTTTGATTGTGGAGGTTTATTAAAACCAAATACTATTTCATTTGGACAAGCGCTCAATCCGGATGTGCTTCAAGAATCAATTGAGTGGGCGCGTAAATGTGACCTGATGCTCGCAATTGGTTCAACCTTAATTGTCGAGCCCGCTGCTTCAATTCCAAGAATCGCAAAACAAAATGGCGCAAAACTCGCCATCGTAAACCGAGACCCCACCCCGCTTGACAGCATCGCTGATGTTGTAATTCATGAATCTATTGGCGAAGTATTCGAAAAGCTTGAAGCGCAAGAAATGAACTAAACCAATTTTTTAACGTCAAGGAGTACGGAAAGTTTGGCGGGAGGAATCAGCTTTTTTTCGAGGACAACTTCACGGATGGTTTTGTTCTTTTGATAAGCCTCTTTTGAAACCTCTGCAGCACGGTCGTAACCAATCACCGGCACTAAAGCGGTGGAAAGCATCAAACTTTTTTCGATTTGGGCTTCGCAAGCAGCTTTGTCCGCTTCAATTCCGTCAATTAATTTTGTGCGGAAAACCGCTGTCACATTGGCAAGCAAACGAATGGATTCAAGCAAATGATGCACAATGACAGGCATCATAGTGTTAAGTTCAAAATTTCCGCTGGCTGCGGCATAAGTAATAGTAGCGTCACTACCAATCACCTCAGCGGCCACCTGAAGCACAGACTCGCAAATCACCGGATTCACCTTCCCCGGCATAATGGAAGAACCTGGTTGAATCGCGGGAAGTTTAATTTCTCCAATACCTGCACGCGGACCACATCCAAGCCAGCGAATGTCATTTGCAATTTTAATTAGGGAAACCGCAAGGGTTTTAAGTGCGCCGCTGGTTTCAACGCAAGCGTCTTTAGCGCTTTGCGCTTCAAAGTGGTCGTGCGCTTCGAAAAATTTCTCATTCAATTCAAAATTTAAGTCCCGACACACTTCACGGGCAAAGCGCGGATGTGTATTGATTCCTGTTCCCACAGCCGTGCCGCCGATTGGAAGTTCGCGGAGATTTGGAAAACAACGCTCAATCCGTCCGATTGATTTACGGATCTGCTCAGCGTAGCCGCCAAATTCCTGACCTAGTGTGATGGGTGTAGCGTCCTGAAGATGGGTGCGCCCAATTTTGTAGATGGTTTTAAACGCCTGCGCCTTTTTGGCAAGTGACTTTGAAAGCTGCTTGAGTTCTGGAATTAATTTGTCCCTTAGTTCAAGCAAGGTTGAAATGTGAATTACAGCAGGAATAACATCATTGCTTGATTGACCGAGGTTGACATGGTCATTGGGGTGAACCTGAACCTTTGAAACTGCTTGCGCCAGATTTGAGATAACCTCATTGGCGTTCATATTGGTAGAAGTAGCCGAACCGGTTTGGAAAACATCGAGCACAAATTGGTCGTCGTGCAATCCATCCCGAATGCTTGTTGCTG
>JAHFHD010000101.1 GCA_023247075.1 Candidatus Omnitrophota bacterium
GAATGCGGGAAGAAATGGAGCTGGGTAAAACACCGAAAGCAGCTCTCGCAGCAGGATATCACCGGGCATTTGCGGCTATTTTGGATTCAAATGCCACCATCTTTATTACTTCTCTCATTCTGCTTGTTTTTGGCACAGGGCCGATTAAGGGGTTTGCAGTTACCTTGGGGCTTGGACAGATTGCGAGTATGTTTTCCTCTTTGACCGTGACTCGTACCATTTTTGATTTTTTGGCAAGCCGGAATCCAAATTTGAATTTAAAAATGATGAAATTGGTAGGTGTTACCAATTTTCGGTTTTTGAAAGGGCGTTTTTGGGGGTATGGGTTCTCCATTGTGACTTTGATTTTGGGCATGAGCGTTATTTTTTTGAGAGGACAGGAAAATTTCGGAGTTGAGTTTACAGGGGGCACGCTGGTTCAAGTTGGTTTTCATACTCCAGTGGATTCAGGAACGCTTCGGCATGCGCTTGAGAAACACGGACTAAAAGAAGCCTCCATTCAATATTATGGCAATGCATCGGACAATCAATTTGTGATTAAGACAAAGCACTCCAAAATAGAGGATATTGAACAGGCGGCTCAAGAAATAGCCGGAAAAAAATACGAAATTCTTCGCGTAGACCAAATCGGTCCTGCCGTCAGCGGTGATTTGAAATCCAAGGCGCTTTGGGCTGTTTTCTGGTCTTCTGTTGGCATTTTGATTTACCTCAGTATGCGTTTTGAAAGAAGATTTGCCATTGCAGCGGTTGTGGCGCTGCTCCACGACACCTTCTTTACATTTGGCGTGTATGCGCTCAGTGGGCGTGAAATTAATCTGGCAACGGTCGCTGCTCTTTTGACCATCATGGGTTATTCAGTCAATGACACCATTGTTGTGTTTGACCGTGTGCGTGAGAATTTAAAGGGGCTAAAGAAAAAGAAATTTTCTGAAATTGTTGAACTAAGTATTAACCAGACATTTGGCAGAACTATGCTGACAAGTGCAAACGTCATGTTTGGAGCGCTTGCCCTGTTCTTTTTTGGTGGAAGCGGCATTAATGATTTTGCGCTGATACTTTGCGTTGGTTTTGCTGTGGGAATTTATTCTACGGTTTTTGTGGCATCGGCACTTGTGGTGGATTGGAGCCGTGCGTGACTCATGCACAGGCTTTGATTCTTGGCGTTGTCGAAGGAATTACCGAGTTCCTTCCGATTTCATCTACCGGCCACTTGATTTTGACGTCAAAACTTTTTGGCCTGGAATCAACCGAATTTCTCAAAACATTTGAGATTGCAATTCAAGCCGGTGCAATTCTGGCCGTTCTCGTTCTCTACGCAAAATATCTGATGTCAGACTGGCGGGTCATTCGGCTTCTGTTTGCAGCATTTACACCGACGGCCGTGCTTGGCTTCATTTTTTACAAGTTAATCAAACGATTTTTACTTGCCAACTTAATGCTCGTACTTCTCAATCTTTTTTTAGGAGGCATTTTACTTATTGTCTTTGAGAAATTTTACAAGGAAAAAAAGAGCGGTGGAATTTCTGAGATTAAGTCACTTTCTTATGGTCAGGCATTTTTGATTGGTCTTTTTCAATCTGCTGCTTTGCTCCCTGGCGTTTCGCGCTCGGCCGCAACAGTTGTGGGAGGTTTGTCAATTGGGGTAAACCGTAAAACCATTGTTGTATTTTCATTTCTATTAGCAATTCCAACAATGCTTGCAGCAACTGGTCTTGATGTTATTCGGAATGCAAGCATAATTCAGTCAACCAATGTGGTTCTTCTTGGAATTGGACTTGTCACTTCTTTTGTCATGGCTGCTTTAAGCATTCGGTTCCTGCTCCGGTTTATTCAAAATCATAGTTTTTTAGGATTTGGCATTTACCGGATTTTGGTCGCTGGCTTGTGTTGGTTTGTGATTGGCATTAACCGTCAATAGATTTATTTTATGGAAATCTGGAATTCGATTCATCATTTCTTCTCACATCTTTACCACTTGGATGAACTCATCCAGTGGGGTGGTTACACAGCCATTACCGCAATCGTCTTTGCTGAAACGGGGTTGCTCGCCGGATTTTTTCTTCCCGGTGATTCTTTGCTTGTGACTGCTGGACTTGTGGCAGCAACGGGCTATGGAAAAATTCAGATTCATGTTCTGATTGGTCTTCTTTCCGCGGCTGCAATTCTCGGGGACACAATCGGTTACTGGTTCGGTTACCACATTGGCCAAAGAATTTTTACAAAGGAAAATTCCCTTTTCTTTAAAAAAGATCATTTACGCCACGCCCAAAACTTTTATGAAAAGTATGGGTCAAAAACAATTGTGCTCGCGCGTTTCGTCCCAATTGTTCGTACCTTTGCTCCCACCTTAGCTGGTGTCGGAAGAATGCGTTACGGGCGTTTCCTCGCTTACAACATTGTGGGTGGTTTTGCCTGGGTTTTGAGCATGACGCTAATTGGTTATTTCCTTGGAAATACAATTCCAAATATTGAAAAGCGGATTCATTGGGTGATTGTCATTGTCATCCTAATTTCATTCTTACCGCTGGTTAAAGAATGGTTTAATTACCGAAAACTAAAAGGGGAGAGAAATACGAGCGAAGCAAACGAAATAAAATAATTCAATCAATTAAATTTTATTTTTAGAAAGGTAAATATGGCAAATCAGTTTCGAAATAAGTGGTTAATAGCCGTACTTTTTTTGGTGGTGTTTACTTCATCCGCTTTTTCCGCGGAAGCGCCTCCTGAACATTTTCAGAATCCTCCTGAAAATATTAATCCCGATCCCAACTTTGTTCCTGGCAGTTACCCGATTCCAGACACCTATGCAGCGCGGTCTGCTTATGAATTGAAGCGGTCTGAACTTGTTGGGTCTGCGCTGAATGGAGAAGCAGAACGGATTTATTCCATCGGGAATGGGGAAATTCAATTTTCAAGTGTGAAGAACGAAACCGCAAATGTGATTGGTTCCTTCCGAAATTTTTCTGCGGTTGGCATGATTGGCGAAGAAGGGCCGAAGCAGCTTGATTTGATTGTGGATTTGAATTCTATTGATACCGGCGTGCCTGGGCGAGACCGTCGGATTCAAAGCCTCTTTTTTCAAAGCATCAAACCTGAACTTGGAACGGTGAGTGTGATTTTTGACCGGATTAATTTAGGCGGACTTTTGCGTTCGGCTCTTGAGGATGGCACGACTCATCAGATTCTTGCGCAGGGAACGCTGTTACTAAATGGGGTTTCACAGATGGTGTCTGCCTCACTCAATGTCACGAAAAAGTCCGGTACTTGGACTGTCGAAACGATTAGTCCTGTGAGTGTTTTGATTTCTGATTTTAGTTTGGGTGAGCGTGCATATGAATTGATGAAGGCATGCAATCACAAGTCCATTGGAAATGCGGTGTCGGTTACCGTAAAGCTGTATTTGCGCTAATACGCACTTGGGAGAAGAACTTTTATGAATGGAATACGACTTTGCTGTCTTGATCTCGAAGGAGTTTTGATTCCTGAGATTTGGATTGGCGTTGCCAAACAATTTCAAGTTGATGAACTCAAACTTACAACGCGTGACATTTCTGATTATGACTTACTCATGAAGCGGCGAATTGAAATTTTAAGAGCCCGCGATATTTGCCTAAAAGACATCCAAAATGTAATTGGCAAATTAAAACCTCTTCCTGGTGCGAAAGAGTTTTTGAAGAAACTTCGCGAACGCTTTCCCGTCATTATTCTCTCCGACACGTATTATGAATTTGCGGGGCCATTTATGCGGCAGCTTGGAAATCCCGTACTTTTTTGCAACTCGTTAAAAATTGACCGGCGCGGCTTCCTTGCAGGGTACACATTGAGGCAAAAGGACGGTAAAAAGCGGGCGGTTCAATTACTAAGGCAGCTCGGATTTTCTGTCAGCGTAGCTGGCGATTCATTTAATGATTTGTCGATGTTGTTAGCTGCAGACCGCAAAACTTTTTTTAATCCTCCAAAATCAATTCAAAAAAAATATCCCAACCTTCCGGTCGCGCGAAACTATTCGGCTCTCCTGCGATTTTTTTGCTCTTAGATTTAACTCGAGTTCTGCACTTTTTTCCTCGCCCCTTTGGGGGAGAGGGCAGGGTGAGGGGGATGTGAAGCGCCTGTGTTTT
This sequence comes from Candidatus Omnitrophota bacterium, assembly GCA_023247075.1. Taxonomy (GTDB): domain Bacteria; phylum Omnitrophota; class Omnitrophia; order Omnitrophales; family Danuiimicrobiaceae; genus JAHFHD01. Next base: position 4,119 of record JAHFHD010000101.1, read on the forward strand.
TCCACCCTCACCCCCGCCTGCCATCTGGCGGGCAGGCCAACCCTTTCCCTCTGCTTCGCGAGGGAGAGGGAAATTGATTCGAAAAATTTGCAGAACTCAAGATTTAATTTTAAGAAAGTCTGTGAAGATGGGTTGAAGAGTGAGTTTTGAGGTTGGGGCAGACTGGCTTTAGTTCACGCACAATTCGATCAACAATTTCTTGCGCAGCGCGCCTGTGGTCAGTCATTTTGACACCAAGCACGTGGAGTACTCCGGATGAATCGATTCTCACTTCGTGCTCTCTTGAAATATTGTGGGGCTCGGTTTCGCGTTGTGGTTTTGCCAGCGGCCGCACCGCCGCGTCTTTTGAAATAATTTCGTCTTGATTAAATGGAATTTGGGGGAAATACCGCTCAAGAGCGGTGAGGAGGTATTCCACTTCTTCATCAAGCGGCTCAACTGTGTCCGGGTCTTTGTGGATTCGTTCCGTTGTTCCAATCCTCGCCAAGGATCCTTGGTTAACAATAAAAAAGATTCGTTTGTCCGTCGTGCGCAGAATGACAGAATAATCAGTAAATTTTTTAAGCGTGATGTGTACGCCCGCAACAGGAACCAAATATTCTTCATTGATTCTTGAGTTTGCGTTTCTTACTTGGTCCACCCAAGGACCGCTTGCGTTAATCAGTTTTTTTGCTGTGTAGCGGCAGTGTCCTTGAGATGTACTCTCAACTTCAATTTCAAATTGCTTTTCCGCAGCTAGGTATTGGTAATGCTTGACCAAAGAGTATTCGTAGATTTTAGCTCCGTGCGTTTCAGCAGACCGAGCGGTGGCTCGCACAAGTTCACGGTCATCCGTTATTCTGTCCCAAATGGACACCCCTCCCAAAAGTCCTTTCGGATTCAAATAAGGGATTCTCTTAAGCACTGTATCTTTAGAGCGGAAAATTTTTGGGGATTTTGGATTTCCATAAAGTCTGCCAAGAACTCCATATACCCAAGCGCCTAAAAAGATGGCAAGAGGAGTTCGGTCATCGGCTTTGTAGATTGGAATGATAAATTCAATTGGTCGAACAAGTTCAGGGGCGATGCGTTCGAGAATTTGTCCTTCTTTTAGTGAGGAACAGACGAAGCGCAAGTTTTTAAGGCTCTCACCAAATCGTTTAATTTTTAAAGCAATCCAGGCTGTTTCAAGGTAGCGAAGACCGCCGTGTATTAATTTTGAACTCCTGCTGCTTGTTCCGGAACCGAGTGTTTCTTTTTCGAAGAGCACAACGCGAAACCCTCTGAATGTTGCATCTCGGGCAATGGCTGCGCCGGCAATTCCTCCGCCAATTATGGCAAGGTCAAATGAAGTTGGTTCCTGTTTCATTTGCTATTTGTGGGTATGAGCGTGAAAGGAGGAAAGTTGATTTGGCTACTTCCGTCTTAAAATTTGAGCCATGATGTCTCTACGGCTGATGACGCCTACAAGTTTTCCGTGGTCAGCGATGGGCACACGCCGGATGTTGTGGTGCATCAAAAATTTACAAATCCAGATGAGCGAATCATCCGGTTTAAACGAGATGACATCGCGAGTCATTACATCCTCTACTTTTTTATTTTCAAGTGTGATGTCAAGCAGCAGCTCAAGAAGGTCTTTTTCTGAAATAATTCCCAATAGATTTCTTTCCTCGTCGACTACCGGTAAGCCGCTCACATGTTTTTCAACCAGGAGCCGCGCAGCATGAAGTACAGGAGTGTCTGGGAAAACCGTGTACACGCTTTGAGTCATTACATCCCGGGCTTTAATCATAGACATTTTATGCCTTTTTTTATTGGTAGTTTATTTTTTTTGAGTTATGCCGTAATTAAAATATCGCTCCCATTTAAGGAAACTTGAATAAAATGACAAGCCGATGCTTGATTTGACTTCTCAGTTTCATTACAATAACGGCATATTGGTCAAGTTCATTACAAAGGATAAGGGGTGTAACGTGTTTGCAAAAGAAAGATTCATCATTGGAGTTGCGGTTCTTGGTTTTTTAATTGGGGGCTGCAGTGCGCCTCCTCAACCTGTTGATACCACGAAGACGATTCAGCAGATTGAAGCTGAAATTGGTTCAATGTCGGCTGCTAATGCGAAGAAGATGGCAGATGCCTTTCAAGCGAAAATAACTGATAAGGAAAAAGAGGTAAAGTCAATTGCAAGCCAACTCAAGGGACTCTCTCCTCAAGAAGTGTTTGGAGAAAAGGCAAAAGCAATTACCGCTCAAATCGCACCGCTTCAAAAAGAGGTGAATAATTTGAAAGAGCGTTACACCATTTACCTCCGAAGAAGTCAAGTTACAAACTAATTATTTGTATTTGGCTACAGAATAAAAAAAGGTTAAATTCTAACTCACGTTAGGATTTAACCTTTTTTATTATCTCAATGAAATAATTCTCCAGGCATCTTTCTAATCGAATTTATTAAGTAACCTTAACTGTCACAATCAAATGAGCTTAACTCCATCCGGCTGGTATTGTTCAAGCACCTATTTTTGAATCAAGTACACTTTAAGTATTAGCGCTCTAAATTTGATGGAACGCTAATAACGCGTTATTAGAGTTTCTATGGCGCTTAAACGTCATAGAGGAAATGAGGTTACCATGAAAAAGACAGCGCTGTTACTTGCAGTATTAATGGTAATTGGATCAATGTCTGGATGGGCTATTTCGCAGACAGTTGACAACATAGCTATGGATCAAACTAAATCTGATCTCAGGCCGGTTCAAGATGCGGGTTATTTACTCAAGGCTGTTAACGATGGAATTGACAAGGGCCTTAGTGCGATTCCCGTTATCAAGGAGCATCACTACGTTCTTGATCCCGTTCGGAAAGTAAAGAACGAGTCGATTAAAGATGCCAAGTCCATCATCAATATGACTTGGGATGCCGTCACGTTGAAATCACATCGGGAATAACCGCAACTTAGTTGTATTGAAAAGAAAAAAAGAGATGGGGAAGATTGATTTCTCCATCTCTTTTTTTGTGGGTGAATACTTTATTTAGCGACAGGATTTTGTTTTTGCTTTTGGGCTTCTTGAAGAATTCTTGAAATTTGGGACATATTTTTAATTGTGGGCTGGTGGGATGGATTAATCGCCATGACTTTGTTGTAGTACTCGAGCGCTTGTTTTGGATTGCCAGTTGCAAGCGCAATATTTCCTAAATTATGGTAAGCTTCATAATTTTTCGGGTCGTTTTTAACCGTTAAAATAAAACTTCGTATGGCACCCTGAGCATTCCCCTTCTTTACATACAAAAGACCTAATTGATAAAACAGGTCTCCATCTGTAGCATCGAGAGAGGCGGCTGTTTGAAAACTTTTTTCTGCTTTTTCATATTCATTTTGTGAAGCAAATATTTTTCCAAGCAATTTGTAAGCTTCGAAGTTTTTGGGATTCTCTTTGAGAATTCCATTGATACTTTTGATGGCCTCATTTGATTTTCCTGATGCAAAAAGCGACTGAGCTGTTTTGAGCATAACGGAGGCGTCAATATCTCGCGCAGCGAGGAGGCCGGATGAACTAATTCCTCCTATGAGCAAAAGAGTTATGACTGCACCGTACAAAATTGGTTGTTTCATTTTTTCCCCCGAGTGTTAGATGCATATTTTATTTATGTAATGTTACAATTCAAACTAAATTAAAACTACCACGTTTTTTTTTTAAATACAAGTCCACTTTGATTTGTTCACTTGTTGTCTTATTTTGTCGTCTAAAAGGTGCGTTTGGTTTAGCGAATCTCAAGAATTAGAGAAATTTATTTTCTGAAATGCCAGCAGCACCTTCAATTAATCACCCCCTTCATCTTGAGGTTCTCCAATAAAACACACTAAATGTAGACCTATGAGTGGAAAAGTTGAGCAAAGCATGGCATTGCATGGACTGCCTAAGTTTGACATGGGGTACATAGCCGTGCATATTTTGACCAGGTAATCTAAAATACTACTTTTTATTCAATTTGTGCAACATTTAATGGTGGGTCTATGAATCAAGATGGAGAAAATCAATTTTTGACGGTGGAAGACGTCGCAAAACGATTTTGTGTCGACATGACAACCATTTACCGCCTT
>JAHFHD010000030.1 GCA_023247075.1 Candidatus Omnitrophota bacterium
TGAGGAGTACCGAAACATTAGCAGCCCACAAAAATTAGTGATTTTAATTGTAACAAAAGCGCTTTGGGCTACCACAATTGGCAATTTAGCTGAGATTGATTTGGCTGGCTTAAGCGGCAAAGTGTCTGACCTTTCAGACACTTCTAGAAAAATTGCAGCGGATTTAGGTGAGAAAGCTAGTGGGTTTTTAAAAGAACTGAAGCACATCGCCGGCTGATGAAAAGAATTAACATCCCATGGTGTTAACCTTCATATCATCAAATGGTTCCGCGGCGAAAAGCTTCCCAGACCTGCCTGCGTTTTCCTTTAATGAATTTGCGCGAAATAAGGTTTGCAGCTTCAAGCCAAGCGAGTTTGTCTCTAAAAGAGATCTTTTGGTAAGCGCGAATTTGTTCCATCGAGACTGAATATCGAAAGCCAAGTTTACGGGATTTCATTTTTCACTTTTAATGCGCATTGCTTTATTTAAAGCAATCACATCGCTTTTTCCCCGCCCTCGCGACACCATTTTTGAATGAAACTAATATTCCTTTTAAAGCTTAATAACCTGACAGCGGGCAGCATGGAAAAGATATTGCTGAACGTAGCCGGCGAGTGAGTCCCAGCGTTTCCTCGCAAATAGTCCAATTCTTTTTTCTGAAACCTTGCGATTTCTAAAATAGAATTTCCTCATAAAGCGCGAAACCCAAACGTCCACCGGAAACGCTTCAAGTTTGTGGAAACCGTAAAGCAAAATGCAGTCTGCAACCTTGCTTCCAACTCCGGGATATTTCATCAGCAGTTCTTTTGCTTCCTCGTAATCAGTCTGATCAATTTGAGTGAGCCGTTCAGGTGAGTCTGCTATTTTCCGCGCTGTCGCAAGCAAATAAGGCGCGCGGTAACCTAAGCCGATTTTCCGAAGTGCGGGCTCGTTGCTTATTGCAATAGCGGATGCGCTTGGAAATATGCGCGGATTCTCAGAAAGGGAGTTGGAAAGCCTTTGCCAAATACCCTGGATTCTTTTTACATTGTTATTTGCAGAAACAATAAAACCCGCCACTGCCTCCCAAGGATTTTGCCGGATAAGCCGAAGCCCCTTGAATGCTTTGTGCGCAGGCTTAAGACGAGGGTCTGAAAGAAGGTGAGAATACACAAGATTTAAATCCCGGTCCAAATCAAAATAGCGGCGCACGGCCTCTTCCAAAACCGTTTCACCTTCTGTCTCAACCAAAAGATGATTTTCTTCCTGACGCAGCCTCACTTCGACTTGATTAAGCGCACCCAGAAAGCCGCCATCTGCCTCTTTGGTAAATCCAAACACTTGTCCTGATTCAAGTGTCGCTAGAAGATTAAAATCAGGAGTATTGAAAACGTGACAACTTGAAAATATCTTTGGTGCCATTAGCTCGGTAGACATAAATTCCATTCGTAACAAACACCGGATGAGTACTGTTTTACCGAAACAGATGATACCACAGCGGCGTGGTATTGATTATTGCCCTCGCAGATAAGCTGAAATTATATTTGACATTTGGACGTCTGAATGGTAATTATACTTTCATGATTAAACGACCCCTCTGGATCAAGCAGATTGAGGCATCCTGGCGTGAAAGACCGATTGTCTGGTTTTCGGGTGTGCGTCGGGTTGGAAAAACCTCAATTGCAAAGATGTTTGAAAGCAACGTTTATCTCAATTGCGACCTTCCTTCAACACTCAGACAACTTGAAGATTCTGAGCTTTTTTTCAAATCTCAAAAGAAGGGGGCAGTAATTATTTTGGACGAAGTTCACCGCCTTCATGATCCAAGTCGTGTGTTAAAAATTGCGGCAGATGCGTTTCCATCTCTTCGGATTCTTGCAACCGGATCCTCTACCCTTCACGCAACCAGAAAATTCCGCGATTCCTTAACCGGACGCAAGTGGACCATTTACCTTCCGCCTGTTCTTTGGGATGAATGTCTTGAAAATTTTGATGAGCGTGACCTTGACAAACGCATGCTCCACGGTGGACTCCCCGAACCTCTTTTAGCTGGACATAAAAATCCTGATTTCTTTGGAGAATGGCTGGACAGTTATTACGCGAGAGATATTTCAGAACTTTTTAGCGTTCGGGACCGCTCAGGATTTCTTAGCCTGTTAAAACTTTTGCTATTTCAAAGTGGGGGACTTATCGACATCACAAAACTGGCATCTGAAGCCGGGGTCAGCCGCCCTACCGTCAAAGCGCATATGGAAGCAATGGCTGTTGCTCATGCTATTTTTCCTCTCACTCCTTTTCACGGCAACGGACGCCGGGAAATTGTGCGGAGGCCTAAAATCTATGCGTTTGACACAGGCTTTGTCACTTTTGTGCGCGGGTGGAATTCTTTAAGGGATGAGGACAGGGGTTTGCTCTGGGAGCATTTGGTGCTGGACACATTGCGCGCGGCGGGCTATGGAAGTCACATCGGCTATTGGCGGGACAAAAACGGCCGAGAAATTGATTTCGTTCTGCGCCGCGAACGTGATTGTGTGGACACAATCGAATGTAAAATGGACCCCAATCGTTTCGACTCTAGCAGTTTGGAGGAATTTCGAAGGCTTTACCCAAAAGGAAATAATTGGTTGGTTAGTCCTCAAATAGACGCTGCTTTTTTGCGGCGCTTAAAAAATTTGGATGTTCGATTCATCTCCACGCGTCACATTTTAGAAAATAAATTGACTGGAAAGCAAAAGAGTCAATAGGACGGCACAATGAAAACGATGCTTTTGTTTGATATTGATGGGACGCTGCTTTTGACCGGAGGCTCTGGAAAAGTTGCTTTTGACATTTCTTTTCGCGAACTCCACGGCATTCAAAATGCGTGGGGCGACCTTGCTCCGGACGGAAAAACTGACCCTGTCATTATGGATGAACTTGCGCTTCGCACGCTTGGGCGGAAACTGTCCCGACCAGAATCCAAAAAATTAAAAGAGCGCTACCTCTTCCACTTTAAGCGAGAAATGATTCTCGCAAAACGCTTCCACTTACTGCCTGGAGTCAAGCAGCTCTTAAAAGTTCTTGGACGCGAAGCAGATTTTATTTTGGGACTCGCCACGGGAAATCTTGAAGAAGCAGCCTGGCTTAAGCTCAAGCGCGGAAACATTCATTCTCACTTTGCCTTTGGCGGATTTGGTTCAGATGCAAAAGACCGAACAAAACTCACAGACGTTGCGCTCAAGCGAGGGCTCCGGCATGCGAGAGAGAAAATTTCTGCCAAACGAATTTTTGTGATTGGCGACACACCTTATGACATTAAAGCCGGAAAAGCGCTTGGGCTAAACACAATTGCCGTTGCAACAGGAAGTTATTCCTCTAAAGCCTTGCTTGAGCATAAGCCGCATCACTGCCTTCCCCATTTAAACGAACCTGCCAAATTCTTTCGACTCATTAGCAAGTAATCATTCAATCAACATCACAAGACCGACAACAATCAAAGCGGCTTCGACCAGCACTAAAAATTTGTCGCGAGGCAATCGTTCAAGCACTTTTTTGGCAGCAAAAGAACCCAGCATCATAAAAGCGCCAAAACCAAGGCCAATCATAAATTCTTTCGGACTTAAAACTCCAAGCTGGAAATAAGTAACTGATTTAACCAAGTGCATTCCAACAGCGCAAAGCGCTTCGGTTCCAACAAACGCCTCTTTGGTCAAACCATAAGCTAGAAAAAAGGGAGATGAAACAGGTCCCACTCCTCCCATCAAAGCAGAGAGAAAGCCGGTAAGCATTCCAAGCGGCGTAAAAATCCAGGTTTGAGTCAGATGAAAATTTTTTTTGATGTGGCGCAAAATAACCGTCAAAATTAAAAAGACAGCAATGCCCTTTTTAATCCAATAAGCGGGCAAACCTACGTAAACAAAAGAGCCCAAAATGGCAAATGGAATTGCGCCGAGTGAGAAAAGTAAAACAAGTTTGAGATTTAGCTCGCGCTTGTTGAAATAAACGCGCGAGGCGTTTCCGAGCAAAACTGAAACCGTTAAAATTGGAACAGAAGCTTTGGCGCCGTACACCCATATGAGAACCGGCAGGAAAATCATGGCTCCGCCAAATCCAATCACCCCGCTCAATACGGAAGTGAGAAACGCAGCCAGGCAAAGTGCACATCCAAGCAAAAATTGCGACATTAATCCTGCCCAACGTTTCTTAGTTCATTGCGATGGATTAAACTGCTGCTGGATGTTGAATTTGGCTTTGTTCGATTGAAACAGCATCCTGGATTCTTTGAGCGGGTGTTTTATTTAAGTTCCAAGTCAGCCGGAATTTGGAGAGAATAAAAATCAGCCATTTGGTCGGGTCCCAGTCATACCACCGGATGCCGTTTCGATAATCACTTGGGAAACGGTGATGAAAAGAGTGGTACCCTTCCCCGTTTGTAATGAAAGCTCCAAGCCAATGGTCTTTAGCGGAAATAGTATGGTCAAGAGAGTTATTTCCAAACGTGTGGCAAAAGGAATTCACAAAAAAAGCAGCGTTTAAAACAAGCACAAGCCTCAAACAAATTGTCATGATGAAAGCGCCGAGCGGCGCGCCGATTGCAAATCCAATCACCATCGGAAGAATGATTCCGCTTATAAATGACCAAGGCGTGTACCAAATGTGCTGATGCATCACCAATTTTGAATCCTGCAAATCGTGCGCGTTGTCATAATTCACCTTGTGCTTCCACATTAAAATCCATCCCATATGCGCGTACCAGAATCCCTGCTTGATGTTGTAAGGGTCTTGGGCTGAATCGGTAAATTGGTGATGCTGCCGGTGCTGGGACGCCCACTTGAGAGCGGACTGTTCAAAAGTTGCAGCGCCAAAAAATAAGAGAAAAAATCGGACTACTGAATGAGCCTTAAAAGTCCGGTGAGCAAATAGCCGGTGGTAACCAAGCGTAATTGCCATATTCGTGAGGAGCGCGTAAGCGATGAAAAGCGTCCATTCCGCTGCCGTGACACCATGATAAATCACATAAAGCGGAGTGCCAACAATGCCCACTAAGTGGATGATGACAAAAAACAAAATCCCAACCCATCTGGTTGCTTTTCTGGGTAGGGGGTATTTGTCACCGATTGATTTTACTTTTGCCATTTGGGTATTCTGAGCCCAATAACCCAATCTGTCAAAAGAAAAGGTAAATTTGATTCGGGTTGCAAGAGTGTTAAACGAAGATTATTCTGATTCTCACTTGGCAGCAGTCAATTCTTGACGAGCTTGATCAACAGCTTGCAAAGCTTTGGCTACGTGACCTTCCGGGTCTGGGGCAATTTTCTCAAGAATCTCTTTTGCTTCATGAAGCTCATGAATCGCACGCTTGATTGTTGGATGCTGCTCGTCGCCGTCTTCATGAGCATAACTTGGCGCTATTCCAATAGCGATTGTCATCAAAACTACCATACAAATAATCGATGCCTTTTTCATTTTATTCTCCTTGTGGTTGGGGAACAATGTTTGTAGTTTAAAACATTAGATGCTTAAGAAGCAACCCAATTGATGCGGCGGCCAAAATAATAAACGGCTCAGAAATTTTTTTGGTTTTCCAAAGAATGACTGCCACAGCAATCGCCAGGAAGGCGGTTGGAACGTCAACGATGGATTTCTTTGCCAATACAATCACGGCGCCGGAAATTGCTCCGACTGCAGCCGCTGTAATTCCATTTACAAAGGACAGAAGTGCAGGATTTTTCCCGTATTTCTTGAAATATGGCGCTGGAATAATCGTAAACAAATAACAAGGCAAAAAGGTAGCAAAAGCTGCGACGCAGGCGCCCCAAAAACCCGCGATGAGGTAACCAATAAAGCCGACCGTAATGACCACAGGCCCCGGCGTAATCATCGCGACAGCTACGGCATCTAGAAATTGGTGGTCTGTAAGCCAGTGATGTTCTTTGACAACCCCTCCATAAAGAAACGGTACGATGGCAAGTCCGCTTCCAAAAACAAATGTGCCCGCTTTAGCAAAAAAAGTAAAAATACTCCACAACACGGCAAAAGTTTCAGAATTGGCTGTTACCATCGGCAAAGCAAACAAGCTCATGATTCCTGAAATGTTCTTTGCTTTGAATTGAAAAGGAGGATTTTCAACCAGCCACATGAGAAATCCTGCGGCCAGAATCAAATAGATATTTTCTGATTCGGTAATGGCGGTGAACACGGCCAAAATTAAATAAATGGCCCATAGTAATTTATTTTTTCCAATAGTTTTGACCGTGAGTTTGTAAGCACTATGAGTTATGATTCCAATCACCGCTGCGCCAACTCCATAAAAGACAGCTTGCATCCAGATGAGGCCGCCGTACACTTTGTAAGCCCATCCTAAAGCAACTACCATTAAAAAAGATGGGAGTACAAAAGCGATGCCGACAAGCGTTGCTCCTAAAATATGGTAATCAACATAGCCTAAGTAAATGGCCAATTGAGCAGCAAGGGGTCCTGGCGCTAATTGAGCAAGTGTAAGACCTTCTTTGTAGTCTGTTTCTGAAATCCACTTTCTTTTTTCAACCAGGTCTCGAAACATATACCCCACCAAAGCAACAGGGCCTCCGAAACCAATGGCACCTAGTCTCAGTGCGTAAAGGACAATCTGCCAAAGTGAGTAAGACGGTTTATGCTCAATAAGGTCAGAAATTATGATTTTTCTTTGGTTCATCAATTGCAACAAACCTTACCTGAGTATTACCGATTTAGGTAAAGAAACTGACGCTTTGTACACTTGAGAAGTGCGGAATGAGACATTATTTTTGTTGGGTATCGAGCGCGGATTTTAGTCCCTTTGCAAGATTGGTTGTTGAACCAATGCCCCAGTAGTGAAGAAAAATAATTCGCGGGGATTCCATCGTCATGTGATTATGAATAGCAACAATATTAATCTCTGCCTGACGAAGCGCTTTGAGTACAGTTTGCAATTCTGATTCCAGCATGGCAAAATCCCCATCAACCAAAGCTTTTTCGTCACTTCCAACAAAAGCCGCCCAAGTATTAACGCCCATAGCAGCACTTATTTCATGGCCATTCATTTGTGTCGTACGTCCAATTATAATTTTGTAAACTCCGTCGGTCATTTTTCCGCTTCTACCAAGAATGCTGTCTATTTTTTTTGAATCAAGAGAAGTTTTAGAAGGGTCAATTTCAAAATAAGGTTTCTCGCCTTTTCCTCCGCTTGTTTCTTTGATTTTTGTGAATACCTTACCCACTTCTGTTGCGAGCGCCTCAGGATCTCCTGTCCCGCTAATATGCATAAACATGACTTTTGGAGAGTCCCAAAAGAAGTGATTATGGAGAGCCGTTACTTCCAACCCATCATCTAAAGCGGTGCTCATGACTAAATTAACTTGGTCCTCAAGAAGAACCATATCGCCCATCATCATGGTGTGCTGGTCCATCAATTTGAATGCTGCCCACACCGTCAAGCCCATCGGTGGAGTCATTTTTACTCCACCGATATTGACCTCAATATCTTTGCGAGGAAAACTTACTTTAAAAACATTTTCCGCTTCGTCGTAATTTCCTTTTGTTCCAGTTAACTCCTCAATTTTTTGAAAAAGTTCATTCTGACCTTGTGTCAGTTGAACATCTTGGGCAAAAACAACGGTTGAATCATCCATCCAAACCAGCAAAATTAGGAACATTACAATTTTTTTCATCTTAATTCACCGGAAGAAACTGCATTTAAAAATCACCTGATGGAGAAAATAAGCAAGTGCCAAACAACCAACAGCCAGAGCATAGGTTGTGGCAAAGTCCATTTTGAGCCATTTGTTCAAAAGGAAGGGGACAAAAAAAGTGAGCGAAAGAGGGACTGCCACAAAAATTGATTCCGCAAATTGACTGGTTTTGGTCATGTCCTTGTATTGCCAATAGGAAAAGAAAATGGCTAACATAGAAGTGAGAGGCAATGCAATGATAAAACCCGAAAGAACGGGCTTCTTACCTGCAAGCCATGAGGCAAAAGCAATCACAATAGCGGAGATAATTGTTTTCGTTAAGAACAACATGAGCTTAACCTCCTTTTTTCCCTTCACCCCTTTTTTTAGGAGGAAAGGGGGGATATGCAGAACTCAAGTTATGATTCAGATTAGCTCGGATGGTGTTACTCTTCTCTCTTAAATACACAATAGACAAATTCTTGTCTGGTTCCAAATGGCGTCTCGTGGGATTCTTCTGCGGTCTCTAAAAGATGGTACCTTTTTCCTAATTCCGCTTGCACACTTTCCGGACTGTGTCTCGCCACATCAAGACCGCTGCAACGCTCTGGTCCTTTTTGGGAAAAGGCAGCAATGATGACCACGCCTCGCGGACTTAGAGCTTTGTCCATAATTTTTACATATTTTTTCCGGCCTTCAGGGCTGGTTAGAAAATGGAACGCTGCGCGGTCATGCCATAAATCATAATGATGTTCGGGGAGAATTACTTCTGTAACATTTGCTTCAACCCACATGACTTGATTTGCTTTCAAACCCAATCGCGTCTTAACCTGTGTCAGCGCTTGAGCCGAGAGATCTAAAACGCTAAGACGTTTAAAACCAGCTTTCAAGAGATCATCCACAAGTGTTGAAGCTCCTCCGCCAATGTCAATAATTTCAGCTTCTCTTGAAATTCCAGCGCGCCGAATCAGCTCCAAGGATTTTTGCAGGTGAGGTTGATACCAGCTCATCTCGACTGGTTTTTTAGTTTTGAAAACCGTGTCCCAGTGGTTTTTGAGATTTAAACTTTTTTTATTGATTTGACTCATTGGAATATCTGTGAAAGTAACATTGCTCTGCATTACACTTTTTGTCTTAAGGCAGTTATTACTCCATAAAGAGATGCTGCGATGATCATCAGAACGCCTAAGAGCCAAGCTGCGTTTCCAATCTGTTGATCCCAGCCAAGAAGATGATGGTAACTTAAAATGTAATTCCAATCATGAATTTCACCGCCCACAAGCGGGAGAGCTTGAGCGCTGGCGTCTTTGATATAAATAGAAATCATAAAAAAATTTTGACCGCACCACCACATCATTGCAGAAGCGCTGCAGGGTTTCTCCTGCATCCAAAAACCAATTGCGATGCCTAGCGGGAGCCCAACCTGAAACAAGGTACCTCCCCAAATTTGAACATATTGCCCAAATAGCGAAAACAAGACATGTCCCGCTTCATGAAAAATAAGATTCGCGCCATTAAGCAAACCGAATCGTTCGATTCTGAATGCTCCGAGAATCCCATAAATCCCAAACAGAATCATGCTGAACGCTTTAATGAATCGCATCTTTGGTCAAAGGTAGAATAATAGGAGGAATGTCTCTTAAATTGCGGGCGGTGGTTGAGCGCATATTTTTTCCAGTGAAAAACTGATTTACTTTCAAATGTCTCGCACCGTGGATTTTATTCGTTTGTTTTACTTGCTCTTTCAGGCTGGCCGCCGCCAAAATTTTTGGTTACGACGCGGTCAAGGTAGGACGAAGTTTCCACATCCACACGAACACTGTCACCTTCTTTGATGAATGGAGGGACCAACAATTTGAGCCCATTCTCAAGTTCGGCTTCTTTGTAGTTCGCGGCACGCGCGCCTTTTGCCGGCGGCGTGGTGCTCACTACTTTAAGTTCCGCTATTTTTGGAAAGTCGATGGAAAGCGGCTTTTCGCCTTCAAAGAGAATATCAATCTCTGAGTTCTCCTTCAGAAATGAACCCTGGCTGCCAATTACTTTCTCAGACAGAAAAAATTGTTCGTAAGTTTCGGTGTTCATGAACACATACTGACTTTGGTCTTTGTAGAGGTATTGCATTTTGACGCGCGCAAGTTCGATATCCTCCACCTTGTCCTCAGCGCGCACACTAAGTTCTTGCATGTTGCCGTCCTCAAGGCCTTTTACTTTGAGATGCACTGTCTTACCAAATTTTCCGGTTCCACGCACTTCTTGAGAAATCACCTTGCAGCTTTTTCCACCGGAACGAATTACATTTCCAACCCGGACATCAGTCGCAGTCTTCATGCTCTCCTCCTAATTAATCTGACTCAAAATATATCATATTTTACATGCACTCTCTTGATTAATTAAATCCCACTCGAAATTGATTTTTAATAGTGATACCATCACAAATATGAATTTTCAGCTAGATCCATTTCAAAAGCAGGCCATTGAACACATTGAACAAGGCAATTCTGTGCTTGTTTCTGCCCCGACAGGCGCAGGCAAAACGGTGATTGCAGAAGCCGCCATCGACCAAGCCTTCCGCGACAATCAATCTGTGGTCTACACCGCCCCCATCAAAGCGCTGAGCAATCAAAAATATAGAGACTTCCGAGCCCGTTACGGTGACAGCGACGTGGGAATCTTGACGGGTGATGTTTCCATTCAGCCCGACGCGCGAATTATTATTATGACGACTGAAATTTACCGCAACTCGCTTTTTGAAAGCTCGGAGCGCATCAAAAAAATTGGGTGGGTTATTTTTGATGAAGTCCATTATTTGGATGATGCTGAGCGCGGCACAGTTTGGGAAGAAGCCATTCTTTTTACACCGCCAGAAATCCGTATGCTTGCTTTAAGCGCCACAGTTCCCAACATTGAAGAACTTGCTGGATGGATTCGCTCTGTTCAAAACCGACCGGTCACCATCATCAAGGAATCTCACAGGCCCGTCCCACTTGAATTTCATTACCAGTGTCAGGGCCAACTGATAACCGGACTTAAAGACCTCAGAAAAAGAGGGTATCTCGAACGAACCACCTGGCGCCAAAGTTGGAAAGAAAAAAACCGGGGCATCAAACCACTGCGTGCGAAACCAAATCGCCTTGATCAATTGCTCGCTGAACTCAAAATACAAAAAAGGCTGCCACTTATTTATTTTGCTTTTGGAAGACGCCGCACAGAGGCGCTTGCTGAAGAGGCATCTGGTTTTCAGTTTCTCACTGAAGAAGAAAGTGTCCAAATGACAAAAGATTATGACGCGCTTCTTTCGCGCTACGACCTAACAAGCGAACCTTCTGCCCAAAGACTCAGGCAGTTTATTTCATCTGGAATTGCCTACCACCACGCAGGGATGCTTCCCACTTTAAAAGAGGTAGTGGAGCAGCTTTTCACAAGTCGGCTCATCAAAGTTATTTTCACAACCGAAACTTTTGCGCTTGGAATCAACATGCCCGCCAGATCTGTTGCGTTTGACGAACTTGAAAAGTTTTATGGCACTGGATTCAAACCGCTCACCACTCGCGACTTTTACCAAATGGCTGGACGCGCAGGACGGCGAGGAATGGACGAAACAGGATTTGTGTATGTGCGCATTAACCCCGGCTATATTCCATTTCATGAAGTTGAGCGGATTATTTATGGAAAACCTGAACCAATCCGAAGCCAATTCAACACCACGTACGCGACACTGCTCAATCTCTACCAAAATTTGGGCGTTAAGCTGCTTGAAATTTACCCGCGCTCATTTCACTATTTCCAATCTTCTGAAAAAAAGCGCCGGGGGGCGCTTGCTCATATGGAGCGCAAGCTTGCGCTGCTTGAAGAACTGGGACATGTTCAGGATGGCAAGCTCACTGACAAAGGTGAATTTGCAGCTTCCCTATTCGGCTATGAACTTCTTCTAGCTGAACTAAGTGCCGATGGTGCTCTTGATAGCCTGAACAAAACCAGCTTGAGTATTATTCTCTCAAGTCTGATTTTCGAGCCGCGAAAAGGAGACCAACTTCTCAAACTTAAACCCGAGCATGACGAACTCTTGCGGGGACTTGAACATTATTCGCGCCTCATTCACAAAAAGGAGCGGAAATATCAAATTTTTCCATACACCAAGCCGCCCCACTTTCATCTTGCCTGCGTAATTCAAATGTGGGTAGAGGGTTCTACCTTTGACGAATTATTTCGCTTCACAACTGTTGATGAGGGAGAGCTTGTGCGGCACTTCCGAATGGTGATTCAACTATTAAGAGATTTGATGAATGCACCGCATGTCTCTGAGCGCCTCAAAACATCTTCAAGAGAAGCGTGGAAAGGAATTAACCGAGGGGTTGTCGACGCTGAGCGCCAGTTGAGAGTAGACGTGAGTCACGGGAACAACTGAAACAAGATATTTTTTTGGTTATCGATATGAATCAACACCACTTAAAAACTCGCCAAAGCCTTCAAAATAAGCTGCTCAAAACTGCTGGATTTTTAATGGGGGGGGAGCGAGCATTATGCAATGGGAGTTTGATTCTGCTCAGTTTCGATTTGCTTAATCAATTCCTTTAGGAAATCGAGGCGTCTTTCGTTTTGATCAAATTTTCCAATTGTTTCGAGAATTTTTTCACGGTTTTCAGATTCTAATTTTTCTCTTAAAATCACTTTTAAGTCGTTGATCTTCTTTTCGATGATAAGACGAATTTGCTGGATATTATATTCCTTTACTCCTGTCACAATAAAACCTGCGAAAAAACCCGTCTTTGCATCCGTTAAGAATGTTAGATGGGCATCGATCTGCTTTTGATTGATATGCCCTGAATTCTTAAAAGTAACTCTAAGAACGTCGTGCAATTCGTCAAAGCTCTGATTTTCCAAAATCGGAATATCTTTAGGCATTGGAATAACTTTTATATCAATCCCCAGAACGGTATGTGTCTGCGGTTTTGTGAAATGTTCTTGGGTAAGTCGTTGGATTGGATTTTTTAATGTCGTTGGCATAGTCTCAAGAAAAGAAGCCTGAACTGAACATATCAACGTCGTGAATTATAGCAGGCAATGTTTTATTTGAGAAGTCAGTGTTTTCATAAAACATGCCGCTCTTTATTGCGTCGATACACATTATTGCTTTTGCTTTGCTACCTGGCTGCAACGATAGCATGGGAACGCACACATAGGAACTGGCTTTACGATTAAGTTTTAAAGTTTTATCCTCTGTGAGATTGTAACACTCCTTCATCTTTTGAAGATATTGCTGTCTGTTCTCTTGGAAGTTCGGCAAAGACTGCTTCAAAATTACCGACCTGGTTTCACAAGCCATGCCAGCAGCCCCTTCTCCAACCTTAAAATTGATTTCGGGATTGGTTGATTCTCCTGATTGGTATCGGGTCAAAAACTTCAAGACTTTACGTTTAAGAATTCCTTCCGTTTTAATCTCAAAGATCGAAATACGAAATGAATTTGGATCACCGAGAATTTCTTCCCATTCTTTGAAGTGCTTATCAAATAATCGAATACAAAAATTATGAAGCTGCTCGATTCTCTCGACAACATTATTTCTGTATTTTTCCTCAAAGAACGTCAGCATTTGATTGGCTGCTAAAAGTACAATGCAAAGTATCAACGTAAAAGGTAAACGGAAAACCCAAATTTGAATATGTCGTCCGCCTATCAAGGGGATTTCTTTTCCCCCGTAATAATCAACCAGAAAAAAAAGAACGCCCACAAGGATTGCGCAGACATTCCTTGTGAATTTTCGTAATGTGCTACCAGTAACTATGATTTGCATGATCCCAAATTCAAATTAAGCGTCAAAACAACACGCCTTCGATTTTATTTTTTGTGATTTTTGAATACTCGAAAATTTCCAAAATGGACGCCCCTTTGGAACTGAGACTGTAAAAAGTCCGTTCCCCCAAAAGGACATATTCCCACTCGGCATTACCGCGATCTTCTGGCTTTAACTGGTTAATGCGGTTGACCCACGCCACGGTCGCAAGCTGCTTGAGGCGGACGTTTTCCTGACTCAGATTATCCTGAGCCTTTGTCTCTACGATAAAGATTTTCCCTCCCGTATCCACGAGAAAATCAGGACTGTAATTTGCCAGAAGCCCGTCGACTCGGATGTAAGCGATCTTTGCGAAGGAATGATAATTTTCGTTCACTTTCACGAATGCTCGGACGTTTGTATCCGTGTCGCAAAATTCCATGAAATTCTTTTCTAGCTCGCCCTTATTGGAGGGGTAAGCCTGTCTCTCGTAAACGGTCTTTTCCACATCCAGACAAAACTTTTCCCGCATACGGAGGCTATGAATCTCAGAAAAGAATTTTTTAACGACCACGGCTTCGGAAATATCAATGCTCTGTTGGAGTTCGTAAATCGCTTTGCTGATCTCTCGGATGACATGCTCCACAATCCCGCTCTGTGACAGAAGCAAAACCCGCCAGTTGTTTCCCTCGAATGGGTCAAAGGGCTGTCCAAAGAGTCTCTCTTTGATGAACCCTTCGATCGCTCTAGCGATTTCCACTTGATTGATCTGCATGACGGGAAAGTCTTTTGTTTTCCTCACGCCCATTTTTGTGTTTACGGTTGAAACGGCATTGACGATTCGGGCAATAAATTCGTTGTAACTTTTGGAATTGAAAATATCCGCCCTGACTTCGTATTCCCCAAAGCGGGTCTTGACTGTCATTTCCTCGGAATAGAACTGATCGCCGCCTTTTGGCACCATTGCTTTCAATTTTTCAAGCGGATAAGCATCGAAGGGCAGCATCTTTTCAGTGGAGATGGTAGTCGGAACAAGGATTTCTTCTCGATCAATATGGATGATGGGGAAGAAAAGATCGTAGTCCTTATAATTTTCCTTCAACCCTACATTAACAATATCCCCAAGAACATCCGTTCCCGTCTTCGGCTCATCATCCAAAATGACAGCCTCTTTGATGAGGTCGTCATAAAACTGGATAAAGGCGGGATGCTCGATGATGCTTAAAATATCCATGTAGGTTTCAGGTTCCTGCTTTTTTTGAAGGAGCCTGATCCTGTTCTCATTTTTCAAATCCTGATATTCGGATTCCCTCCACATAAGACGAAGACCGCGACCGATGGTCTGCTCAAGCAGTATGGGTGCTTGGCTCGACCGTAGAGGCACAATCACGCAGATATTATTCACGTCAAAACCTTCACGTAGCATCAGAACCGACACAACAACCTTTGGCTTTGAGTGTTCGTCAATGTTGAAAAGTTTCTGTTTAATGTCCGACCATTCCTCGGCAGGAATTTCGCCTTTTTTATTGGAGTCTATCTGGACCACTTCATCATCTGCCAGTCCTTCAACTTTGGTCAGATACTCCACCACCTTTGGCGACACTTTAGTGTCCTCGCAAATCACAAACATTTTGGGGTATTTGTTGGAAACGCCGTTTTTATCCTTCGTGAGATTGACAAAATATTTTTCAAGTAGTTTCAATTTTGCAATGCCCGCACGCAGCATGGTTTTTTGACCTTCGGAAAGCCCGACCACGTCTCGCCCTTCACGCTCTGCACGAAAATCAAGCGGGAGGGAGGCAATCTCTTTCCGTCGATCAAAGGCAATGGTCTTGACCAATCCTTCATGAATCGCCGTTCTCAAATCAAAATCCACAACGATGTGAGGAAAATAATGTTTGGTCCGTTTTTGTCCGCTGCCCGTTACGTCATAGGGAGTCGCTGAAAAGTCAATCTGAATGAATCGCTCTTTTTTCGATGCAGAAATGTAATTCAAACTGCGCTGCCACTCCACTTCCTGAATATCGCCGTAGGTTTTATTCTCGTGAATATGGTGCGCCTCGTCGTTAATTACAACCAAATCCCCAAGATTCGCCAGAAACTCAATCTCGTTTCCGCTCAAATATCGGCTGTCCAACATATCAAGGGAATGTCCTGACGAAATGCCTGGCGTTATTGGCAAAAGCTCCTTCAGACTCTTAGAAGGATTTTCCAGCGGCGACGCCTCAACTTCTTCTTCCTCGTCAACCCCTGCCAGCAAATGCCAGTTCGTGATAGCAATCAAACCATCCGCCGTTACCTTTCGACCTATTTCATCCTTTTTACAGACACAGTTTTGAATGAAACCGAAAATCTCGTCCTTGTAAGATGGCGGAATGAACAATTCTTCAAACTTTCTGTAATCTGACTTCTCAAAGTCTCTGATCTTGTCCTCATTTTCTTTGCCGAGAAAAGCGTCAAGCAAGCGTTCGTAAACGATGAGTCCAGGAGCCACCAGCAAAAAATTTTTGGAATATCGCCCCGACAGTTTTTCTTCGTGGCGGGCATTGAGGTACTGCCAAATAAGAAGCGCATTAATCACCCAAGTTTTACCCGTTCCCGTTGCCATCTTCATGGCATATTTCGGATGTTGATACTTTGGCTTCTTAAGCTCCATCAAATCCATCTCGGCGAGGACCCCCTGATCTACGATTGCATAAGTATCAAACACTGAGGTGGTCTTCAGAATTTCGTGGACGTAAATCGTATTCAGAATGGCCTGTTTCTGTCCTCGATGGAAATTGATGGTACGATTCTCACAGAAAACGGGATCAAACCAGAACCTTAGAAGGTCTCGTGTGACGAGTGTGACTTTTTCAGGGTAAGATTCATCGGCATTGACAAGATCGGTAAGGCGCTTGGCGAGTCTGAGCGGAATATCTCTGGTACCTATATTAAGGGGCGTTGGCATCTGGTTATTTCTATCCTATAACTAAATGATGAGCGATTTGGAATAACATAACCTGTTTAAATATATAAAGTTGCGATTAATCCGAGCTTCAGAACGTCATTTTTTATTACTAATTTATTTCTAATTATCTCCGCTTAATACCCACCTAGGAGCTTTTCTAGTGCCTGCATTTTTAATGTCTTTGTCCTTTGAAGCCATCTCGCTCAGGATATTGGAAATCTTTTTTGTCTTTTGCTTGGAGTCGAGTATTTTCGGTAATTTCTCAGATAG
Source organism: Candidatus Omnitrophota bacterium (assembly GCA_023247075.1). Lineage (GTDB taxonomy): Bacteria > Omnitrophota > Omnitrophia > Omnitrophales > Danuiimicrobiaceae > JAHFHD01. The sequence continues at coordinate 16,617 of JAHFHD010000030.1, forward strand.
CAGATTTTCGATCTCCTTGCGGGTCGCCTGTTTGTATTCTTTCAAAAACTTTTTTACCAAATCTTTATAGTACTGTTTATCAAAAGAACGATTTTTAATATACTCCGCTTGTTCGCCTGTAATCGTTGCAATCCCTGATGAGACGAAAAGCCGCGGGTACCTTCCCTCCACAAGCCGATTTTGTTTTAGGAGCCGATGCTCATCTTTGGATATTTCACGTTTTTTCTGAACCTTATCAAGTATGATCACTGTGGAAAGTTCCAAATCTGATTTTGTCATCAGAATATGAGTGTAATTTTCATTGATGATTTTCCCGGATATTCTTACTCTAACTTCATCCGGTTTATCGATTTCATAAGTTGGCAAAGGAAAAAATCTTTCTCTTTGAATTTTGAACATCTCTTTGATGCCCCCGCCCTCTGTTTCAATCATTCGCAAATTGGTCATTGCTTGCGCAAGAAAAGGGTTTCGATAAAGCTTAGGTGGTGCATCCTGCCGAATGACTGCTTCAACACTTCCGGGAATAAAGCTTCCGGCATTTTCAAAAAGCACTTCGTCCGGACGTTCAACTACATTAATACGTGAGTTGAGATCGTAATCTTGGTGGGCAATGCAGTTGTGCAGTGCCTCACGGATAACAATAGGGTCGTATTGTGTTGTTTCTTCTGGAAAAAGCGTGCCTGGTGGGAGAAAACGCATTCTGAGATTTCGGATTTTCGCAAGGACTTTATCAACCGTCAAAATAAAGGGAGAGCCGAAATGTTCAAAGTCTCTTGGATTATTATGCTCATCTTGGAGAAACCAACTGATCTGAGCAGGGGAAGGGGAAAGAAAATGACTTGCCTCTGATTTCCCCAAAAGAAGGATTGCGGCACGGGTTACTTTACCCTCAATGGTGATTTTCGCCTTGTTGAGAAAGGTGCTGTCATCCCACCCGTTGACCTCAGCAGCATTCCCTCTCCGTTTTTTATATTCACTTCTGGCTTTGGCGATGGCTTCTGGATCAAGATGCTCTATCGTTGCGCCTTCACAAACATGCGCTGTCCAGTCCGCTTTTTTTTGCTGAGCGCGAATTTGCTCGATTTCATGGATATTAAGCGCTCCCAACGAAGACCCATCGCGGCCATAATAGTGGCCTTTGTAAGCAATGGGCAGCCCGCAAGGCGCTGGTGGTATTTGAAAAATCAATACCCTGCCAGACGGATCGTTGCACTCCCAAATATCTTCAAAAGTCAGCCCATTTGTTATGTGCAGCGCTAGCTCATGTTTAATTTTATCGACTGTACCATGCCGATAATTGGTGCCGACAATTTTTCTTGTTTTGTCTTGAATGCCCAGAACCAACCAGCCGTTTTTCTCTGACTTCAAATTTGCCTCGTTACTCAATGCGGAAAAATACTTACCAAGATCATCAAAATGAATTTGATTTTTGGCTTCTTTAAACTCCACCCACTCCGTTTCTTTGGGAAGCTGCCTGAGACGTGTTAAAAGCTGAGACAATTCCTGCTGCTTCATTAACTCACCTCGGCGACAACGGCGCTTTCAAATCCGAACACATCAACGGCTTTCACGCAGATTTTTCGTTTGGTTTTATGGGGAAGATTGAGCGTGACTTTGGGAACAACTCGAAGCGGGTCATTATCACTCTCCTCATTCCCTCGGTAGTCTTGCCATTTGCTGCGGAAGACTTGACCATCGTAATCAGGGTCAATGCTCCAATACTCGATCAAAGCCAAAGGCTCATCCGCAATAATTTTTTGGAGTTTCTCTTTGTCGGCATCTTCCAGAGGCAGGGCATCGGGTGAAAGCAAAACGTAATTATCAAGCTCGACCGTGATCTCGTCGTTTTCCTTATCCTTCGCCTTGCTCTTGATTGGCTTAATCGAAAGATACTGGAGAGATGAAAACCGAATCTTGCCTGATTTAAGGAGCTTGTCATACGAAGATTTGGTTTTGAGTCTATCCAAAAGGTCAGGCGGAATTACAAGCACTTCCAGTTTTGGGTCATTCAAACTGGAAATAACCTGCCCGATGTCTGTCACAAAATTCCAACCGAGGACAACAACTTTTTCCCAACCACCCATAAAGCTGCCTCGAAGCTCTTGGGCTTTTTTAAGCGTATTGAATCCTGTCAATCGGGACGGCGAATCCACATAAACCAACGTTCGCCCCTGTTTGATGTAGCCGAGATTATTTTGGGTCGCTTCACCACCGCTAAAAGGCATTGCCCCGTAAAGATTCATACAACGTGCGCCAGATCACCGATGCGTTTGAATTCTGATTTTTCAAACTGCTCTTTCTGATAATCGCCAACCGATTGATAGAGAAAGGGACTTGCATCTTGGTCGATCAAACGTTTTCGTATGATCATACAAGCAGGTTTGCCTATATCAGCTACAATCCACTTGCGACCGAGCTTCTCTGCAACTGCCCCCGTAGTGCCTGACCCCGCAAAAAAATCTGCAACCACCATATCTTTTTTTGAAGACGCTGACATTATCCTTTCAATCAATTTTTCTGGTTTCTGGGTGTCAAAATTCAAACGCTCTTTTGCCACCTGATTTATGACATTGATGTCATCCCATAAATTTCCTATCGCCGTCCCCTTTACCTCATCCAAATATCTAATAAGCTGTTGTTTGCCTGATTTTGTGTAATAAATCCTTCCCTCTCTTTCAAATTTTTCAATCATTTCCTGGCTGTAATCACCCAAAGGATTATCACGACTATACAAACGCCCATTTTTATCTCGGTGAACAAATTTATTATTGGGGTCATCCAAATCTATGGGTTTATATGGCGTATCAAAATATAGCGCTTCGGTTTTGGTATAGAAAAAAACAGAATCCGTCACCCGCCCATATTTATTAGAGGTTGCTTTGGCTCCTTTAACCACGCCGCTTTTCCAAACGATCTCATTCTTAAAATTTTCTTTGCCGAAGATATCATCCATGAGGATTTTCACATAATGACCAACGTGCCAATCAATATGGACGTAAATTGAACCAACGTCAGAAAGCAATTCTCTCATTAGAACAAGTCTTGGATAGATCATCTTCAAATAAGAAATTGTTCCGTCTTTCCAAGTATCAGAATATGCGAATTGTTCAATGACGGTTGGTTTTTGTTCGATCTCACCTGATGGCAATGTGATCTTGGTTCGATAATCCGCTTTGGAATCGAAGGGTGGGTCAATGTAAATGAGGTCAATTTTGCCACGCATTGAGGGTTGCCCATTGGCTTTATCACCCGCGAGCAAAGCTTGCATCACGAGCAAGTTGTCGCCGTAGATCAGCCGATTAAGCCAGTCCGTTTGATTTGAGGCTTTAACCTGACCGCTGAAAAGTCCTGATTTTTCTTTGGAAGGAAGAACGAGTTCGTTAGTTTGAAGGGCGACTCGGTTGCCTTCGGAAATGCGTTCTAAGATTCGCTCGGCTTCCTTTCGGCCTTCTCGAACAATCTCTGGCAGGAGTTCAATTAAAGTTTTCTTTCTCTCAATCTGGACGACTTCGGTCGTTTCTGTTCCATCCACTCGTATTTTCCTGACCTTTACTTTTTTGCGGCTGACCAGTAGCATAATTACCTCCACATTTTAATGTAGCCCTTTGGCTTTTTGGCCTCAGGACTATCTTTGCTAAAAATGCAAAGATAAGAGGTGAATCGTGTCTACTTGATTCTCCTGAATCAAGCACTGCCGCGTGACGGCCAAGGAGACCGTCTACGCTGCTGTACTGACCACAGAGTCAGCAATGATTTCCGCACAAAGCGGATTTTTCCGATTTTTCCGTAGAATGACCCCATAAAAGAGGGCATTCACAACCTAATAATTTAAGGGCATAGTTTACCTTTCCTTTGCCCCTTTGGCGATTGGATTTTTAGGTATTGATCAGGTTGTTTGCTGTAAGAAGGTGGGTATTGTCAAATTAGGCGATTTGCCAAAAAACAGGTTCTGCTAAACTGAATTATAAGGAAGAAAAATACTCACTCAATTTGGTCTTCAAGTTTATTCTCTAGCTCAGTCATTTGTTTCAGGAGATATTCCGGACCTTCTAATTCCCGTTTGGCATAAGCCAATGCAGAAATGAGCCGCTTGAGCGCTATGTTTCTGCGCGATTTTTGAACTCCAGATGGATCAATGCTTTCTTTGCGGTCTGTTAAAAGACATTTGACGCGAGCGCGGACTTCTTTCGGTTCTTTTCCAGATTCTAAAACTTCTTCGCGAATATCTTCCAAATCCTTTTCGGTAAATTGCTTGTTTCTTCTAGCAAGCCTGAGAATATTGACTGCTTCAAAACTTGGAATTTTCCGTAAATTTTCACTCCCCGTTGAATTTAGCTCAATAACTTTGGGTTCTTCACGCTCAAGAAATTGGTAAGAGCGAACCATTTTAAGCGCAGTGAGCGGCTTAATCCCAAGTTCCTTTGCGCAGTAACCGTCAAACTCAAGATAACCCCAATACTTGAACATCTTATTTTTCTGAATCGAATAAAGATACTGCCCCAGTTCAATCCATGAAGCTTTGTGACGACGTGCCACCTCGGCCGCTTTCCCCCTCAACTCATCTTGCTCAAGACTCACTTCAATAGCCATAAATGATCTCCTATTTCCTTTGAAATTGAACCTATTATGTTCATTTTTTGTAACTGTTTAGCCCATTGAAGTTCATAACAGGCTTGTCATCCTGAGCCCTTCGCTTGTCATCCTGAACGAAGTGAAGGATCTGGCGCTCAGGGTAAACTCCGTGAAGGATCTAGATTCGCCAGATTCTTCAGTTCGCCCCGCAGAATAAATTTACGGGGCTCCTTCA
>JAHFHD010000179.1 GCA_023247075.1 Candidatus Omnitrophota bacterium
TTCTGAAGGAGCCCCGTAAATTTATTCTGCGGGGCGAACTGAAGAATCTGGCGAATCTAGATCCTTCACTGCGTTCAGGATGACAAGCCTGTTATGAACTTCAATGGGCTAAACAGTTACCGTTTATTACCCCCCCACTACGCTTCCCCACCCCTTTCGCCGATCAATCAATGTGCTAAACTTTAGGTGAGCAGCTTGAATTTGATTTATTCATTTTAAAGCAATGAGGCGTAATATGCCTCGCACATTTCGGACGTGGAAATGAAACAAGAGATATCTTTTCTAAATTCCATCGAAAGTGAAGAAGGTCGGATGGTAGAACTCGCCACGCGCTGGTCTGAAATCAATACACACACTTTTCATCTTTCAGGCATTGAGAAAATGAGCCTGCTTGTCTCAAGAGAATTTGCTACTCTTGGCGCGGAAGCAAAATCCATTCCGCTTAATTCCAGCGCATCAGTGAATGACAAAGGCTCCATCGAATCTTTCCCGCTCGCACCAGCACTTTCATTTAGGATGCGCCCGCTTCTTGAAAAACAGGCATTGCTTGTGTGTCACATGGACACTGTTTTCAGTAAGGACGATTCATTTCAAAAAGTAGAGCGGCCAAACGCGGAAATTTTAAAAGGTCCCGGAGTCACCGATGCCAAAGGCGGGATTGTTATTTTATTCAAAGCGCTTCAAGCATTTGAGGAAAGCCCGCTTGCAAAAAAAATCGGTTGGGAAGTGTTGCTCAATACAGATGAAGAGATTGGTTCACCCGGGTCACTTCCTCTCTTGCTTGAGCGAGCAAAGAGAAATCAAATTGGTTTCGTGTTTGAGCCCGCTTTGAGTGACGGAAATTTGGTTGGAACGCGAAAGGGGTCTGGGAATTTTACGCTCGTGACTCGCGGCCGCGCAGCTCACGCGGGACGAGACCACGTTCTTGGGCGTAATGCCATTGATGCTATGGCGGCATGCATTACAGCGATTCGCAATTTGAATTACAAAAAGCCAGGCCTCACGATTAACTTCGGTGTTGTCAGAGGTGGTGCGCAGGTGAATGTGGTGCCGGATTTAGCAGTAACACAGTTTAATGTGCGGGTCAGAAAGCCGGAGGACATTAAGTATGTTCTAAATAGAACGAATCACACCATTCATTTAATCGAACGCAAACATGAAGTGAAAATTGCAATCCACGGCGCGTTTAGTGCCCCCCCAAAACTTCTCGAAGGAAAATCACTTGCAATTCATCAGCATGTGCTTGAGACGGCAAAAGAACTTGGGCTTTCTGTCAACCTTAAAGAAAGCGGCGGAGTCTGTGATGGCAATCGGCTAAATGCCGAGGGTTTGCCAACAGTTGATTCTATGGGTGCTGTGGGTGAGCGAATTCACAGTCATGAAGAATGTCTTAAAGTGCAAAGTTTGGTTGAGCGTGCAAAGTTGACGGCGCTTTGCCTCGCAAAATGGGCGAGTGGAGCATGGGACAAAAAAAATTAATCGCAGACCAGTTTCATGGTGACAAAAGAGTTACGCGCGCAAAAGCACTTTTAAAAGAAGCGCTTCGTGACCACAAGCGTCTTCTCAAAAGCGAACGGTCGCCCAACCTCGCGCTCCAAAAAAAATACGAAGCACTCATTAAAGAAATCGGCGTGCTCAGAGGCCGCTCGCTTGTGCATCCCTACCTCGCAAGCGGAATTGGAAAAGGTGCCCTGGTCGAACTTTTAGATGGAAGTGTTAAGTATGATTTTATTACCGGAATTGGCGTGCATTTTTTAGGTCACAGCAGTGAAAAACTTTTAAGCGCGGGTATTGATGCTGCGCTTGAAGACACAGTCATGCAAGGCCATCTCCAGCAAAGCGAATCAACTGTCAAACTGCTTCGCGCACTTATTTCAGCAGCTTCAAAGAGCGGCGCTTGCCTTGCCCACTGCTTTCTTTCGTCTTCTGGGGCCATGGCAAATGAAAACGCACTCAAAATTATTTTTCAAAAGAAAGCGCCCGCATCACGGGTTCTTGCATTTGGCGGTTGCTTTGCTGGCCGCACACTTGCAACAGCACAAATTACGGACAAAGCTGCGTACCGCGAAGGGCTTCCAAAAACGCTTGAAGTTGATTATGTCCCTTTTTTTAATCCGGAACATCCAAGCGAAAGCACGACTATTGCAGTCCAAGCTTTGGAAGCGCATCTAGCGAATCATCCGAACCAGTATGCGGCCATGTGCTTTGAATTGATTCAAGGTGAAGGCGGCTATTACCCGGGTGAACGCAATTTTTTCACCCCACTCATGAAAATTTTAAAAGAGCGGGGAATTTGCATTTGGGTGGATGAAATTCAAACATTTGGCAGGACGAGTGAGCTTTTTGCATTTCAATATTATAGCCTTGATTCTTTTGTTGATGTAGTGACCAGTGGAAAAATGCTTCACGCTTGCGCCACACTTTTTTCAGGCGAATACAATCCAAAGCCTGGTCTTTTAAGCCAGACATTTACGGCAAGCACTTCAGCCATTCATGCTGCTCTCGCGATTTTGAAGGAATTGTCTTCAGGCGGTTACTTTGGCGAAAAAGGTAAAATCGAACGGTATTCCAAACGAATGACCAATCATCTTTCGGTCATGTCAAAACGCCATCTGGATTTGATTCGCGGCCCATTTGGTTTTGGAATCATGACCGGCTTCACGGTTTTAGACGGCTCGTTAGAAAAAACAAATTTGTTTCTTTCGGGATTATTCAAGTCCGGTGT
>JAHFHD010000180.1 GCA_023247075.1 Candidatus Omnitrophota bacterium
CGCCGCCACCTTCATTCACTTCGTAGCTTAGGCCGCTTTCTTCAATTGCTTCGCGAAGCCCTGAAACCGCTTTCTCCCAAATCTCATCTGAGCCCATCGACTCTTTTGGGCGGGTAGAAAGGTACACATTAATTTCACTAAATCCAAAAGCACCGTATATTCTGAGAATGAGCGCGATGACCTTCGATATTTCAGATTTGATTTGCGCACCATAGCAAAAGATATGCGCATCGTCAATGGTAAATGCCCTGGCTCGAAAAAGGCCATGCAAAACGCCGGACAGTTCATGACGGTGTACAAGCCCAAGTTCTGAAAGCCGCATCGGCAAATCCCGGTAAGATCGCTGCGCACTTCGGTACACAAGTGTACTGCCCGGACAATTCATAGGTTTGATTGCAAAGGGTGTTTGATCCACTCCGGTAAAATACATATGTTCTTTGTAATGGTCGTAGTGGCCGCTTTGTTTCCAAAGTTCATCTTTCAAGATAATTGGCGTTCTGATTTCCCGGTACCCTTCCAGTTCATGCTCTTTACGCCAATAACTAATAAGTTCGTTGTAAATAATAGCGCCCTTCTCGTGATAAAAAGGAATTGCGGGAGATTCCTCATGAAAACTAAAAAGGTCGAGCTCACGACCAAGCTTACGATGATCTCTTTGCTTTGCTGCTTCTAACCTTGCTAAGTATTGGTTTAATTCATCTTCTGAAAAAAAGGCGGTGCCATAAATTCGCTGGAGCATTGGATTGTGTTCACTTCCCCGCCAATAAGCACCGGCAACATTAAGAAGCTTGATGGCTTTTACTTCACTTGTGTTCTGCATATGATTGCCCCGGCACAAATCCGTAAATGGCCCATTTGAATGAAGCCAAATATTGTCATCCGGAAGGCTTTCTAAGATTTCCAATTTGTATTTTTCACCGCGCTGCTTGAAGAACTCAAACGCTTCTTTTCGAGTTACCTTTTTACCTAAAAATTCCTGTTTCTCCTGAATAATCGCTCGGCATTTAGTTTCGATTTTTCTCAAGTCTTCATCAGTAATGGGTTGAGCGAGATCGAAGTCATAATAAAACCCATCTTTAATTGAGGGGCCAATTGCGAGCTTAACATCAGAATAAAGACTTTGAACCGCTTGGGCCAAAATATGCGCTGAACTGTGGCGCAAACGGTCTAGCTCGATTTGTTTTGAATCTTGAGACATTTTATTATTTTCCAATACTTTTATGTATTACTTTAGCATCTTGATGTCCATACGATCCTTGTCATCCCCGAAATCTTTTGTCGGGGATCCAGAATCTGGATTCCCGCTTTCGCGGGAATGACAAACTAAGACTCAAAGAAATATGGGCGGTACAGGGATCGAACCTGTGACCTCTACCATGTCAAGGTAGCGCTCTAGCCAGCTGAGCTAACCGCCCGATTTTGAAAATTCAACCATGCGCTTCTTCAAAATTTCTTTTAATTTTCTGAGCACTTTCCCGCGGTGGGAAACCGAATGTTTCAATTCACTCGTAATTTCACCAAATGTTTTACCAAATTGCGGGTAGAAAAACAAGGGATCGTAACCAAAACCTCCCAATCCGCTCATTTGATGATAAATCAACCCGTCCACTTTGTCTTCAACAACTTCAAGAACCACACCGCTTGAATCACTCAGCACCGCTGCACAGCGAAACTGAGCGCTTCGCTTGTCATGCGGAATTTCTTTTAGTGCTTTGAGTAGTTTGTCACAATTCTCCAAATCACTTTTGTGAACACCAGCATACCGCGCTGAATAAATTCCAGGCGCGCCGCTAAGCGCGTCGACAGTTAAACCAGAATCCTCTGCAAGTGTAAAATATCCGGTTTGCTGCGCGTAAGAAGTCGCCTTCTTAATCGCATTCTCCCTAAATGTTTCTCCATCTTCTTCAACTTCTGTGACATGAGGAAATTCACTAAGTGAAACGAGTGCGATTGGAAGTTCAGCGAGCAATTGCCCAATCTCTTTAACTTTATGGCGATTGGTTGACGCAATTAAAAGTTTCATAATAATGCTGGGTGCGACAAATCTCTTCCTCTGTCATTCCCGCGAAAGCGGGAATCCACTGTTTATGGATCCCCGCTTAAAGCATGCGGGGATGACATAAAAACTTATGTTCAGAGTGTTAATCTACTAAAGGACGCAGAATACGCTTCTGGATTTCAATTAATTCATAGGCGCCCTGCTTCGCGAGTTTGAGTAATTTGATTAGCGCACTTTCTGAAAACGGGTCCTGCTCAGCCGTTCCTTGTACTTCAACCATCTTGCCCGAACCAGTCACTACCACATTCATGTCAACATCTGCTTTGGAATCTTCCGAGTAAGACAGGTCAAGCATTGGTATGCCATTAACCACCCCAACACTCACGGCAGCAAGATGGTCCCGAATGGGAAGTGTTTTGATTTTTCCTTCGCGTTTTAATTTGACGAGCGCTTGGGTAAGAGCCACAAAACTTCCCGTAATACTTGCAGTGCGCGTTCCACCGTCCCCCTGAAGCACGTCACAGTCAATCCAAATACTTCGCTCGCCCAGCTCTTTAAGATTAACAACCACTCGAAGCGAACGGCCAATCAGCCTTTGAATTTCATGGGTTCTTCCCCCAATTTTTCCTTTGCTTGCCTCGCGCTGAATTCTTTCTGTGCAGGATG